>JBGPMZ010000287.1:0-4573 GCA_041487255.1 Binataceae bacterium (SeqCode)
AAAATCCTCGACCTCACCAAACTCGCGCCCGGACCCTTCTGCACCATGATCCTCGGCGATCTCGGCGCCGACATTATCAAGATCGAGGAGCCGGGGCCTCCGACCGGGCGGCGCGCGGCCCAGGCCGGCAACGCGCGCGCGGCAGGCAGCGGTGCGGGATGGTCACCGGCCAATGCGCTGATGCGCAACAAGAAATCGATCGGGATCAATCTAAAGAGCGGCCCGGGCAAGGAAATCTATGTGCGCCTCGCGCAGCGCGCCGACATCGTGGTCGAGGAGTATCGTCCCGGAGTCGCCAAGCGGCTCGGCATCGACTACGAGAAACTGCGGGCCCGCAATTCGAAACTGATCTACTGCGCGATCACCGGCTTCGGACAGGACGGCCCGTATCGCGATTACGTCGGGCACGATCTCAACTACATCGCGACCGCCGGCGCGCTCTCGCTGCTCGGACGCCCCGGGCAGCCGCCGACGATTCCGCACAACATCATTGCGGACTACGCCGGAGGCGGGATGCATGCCGCGATCGGAATCCTGGCGGCGCTGATGGCGCGCACCCAGACCGGGCGCGGCCAGTACGTCGACATCGCGATGATGGATGGAACCATGGCGCTGCTGGCGCAAACCTTCTCGACTTTTTTCGCGACCAATCACATTCCGCGGCGCGGCGAGAGCGTGACCGACGGCGGCATCCCCAACTACAACGTCTATCTGACCAAAGACGACAAATATATTACGATTGGATCGATCGAGCCGTGGTTCTTCGCGAACCTGTGCCGCACCCTCGGATGCGAACAATACATTCCGTATGAATTTGATTCATCCAAGCGCGAGGAGATCCAGCGCTACTTCACCGAGCAGTTCAAAACCAAAACGCGCGACGAATGGTACGAGATCATGATCAAGCTCGACATCTGCGTGGGCAAGATGTACACGCTGGACGAAGTGCCGAACGACCCGCAGGTGCTCGCGCGCAAGATGATCGTCGAGGTCGACACGCCTGACGGCGGCAAGGTGAAGCAGGTCGGGATCTCGGTGAAGCTTTCGGACACGCCCGGGTCGATTCGCTCGGTCGCGCCCAAGCTGGGGCAGCATACGAACGAGATCCTCGGCGACCTCGGCTACGAGCAGGCGCAAATCGACCGCTGGCGCGAGGAAGGATCGATCAAGTAGCTCGCGGTACAGTGCGCGTTACCGTCGGTGCGGGTATCTTGCCATCGACGCCGTAACAGGCGACGATCGGATCGAGGCATACGCGACGTGGAAACTCCGCTGTTCAAGAAAATCCTGTTCCCGGTCCAGTTCGATCGAATCACGATTCCCGCGCTGGAGATGCTGACCCGCCTGGCGAACCAGAGCGATCGCCTGGTCTACCTGCTGTGCGTCATTCCCGAGGACACTCCCGATATTCGCCTGCTCGCGAACGATGCCTTGCGAGGGGTCGCGCATAACTGGCTGGAGGGAAAAACGCCGAATCAGACGATCGTGCGGACGGGCAATCCGGCGGCCGAAATCGTCAAGGCGGCGGAAGAGCTTGAGGTCGATCTGATCGTGATGGCGACGCACGGCCGCAAGGGCGAGAAATACGAGAAGCTCGGCAGCGTGACCGAACAGGTGGTGCGCGAAGCGAGCCGCCCGGTCCTCACCATCCGTCCGAGTTAACTGCGCCGAGTTAATTGCGCCGAGTTAATTGCGCCGAGTTAATTGCGCCGAGCTAATTGCGCCGAGTTAATTGCGCCGAGCTAATGGCGGCGGTTGCGGTCGATATGCGCCATCATGCCGAACAGGTCGGTGATGTTCGCGGTCATCTTGCCGTCGGAGAATTCCCGATACAGACTCGCGACGTTGATGACGATTCGCTCGGCATCGCCCCACGACGAATAGTCCGCCAGCGAAATGTCGTTGGCCGCTTCCATGATCGACAGGCCGGCGTCGTAGCGCTTGCGCGCCTGCGCCTGGATGTATTCGAAGTAGCCCTTCATAGCGGCGACGCCCTTCTTGTCGGTGATGGGGCCGTGGCCGGGAACCACGCTCTCGACATCGAGATCGAGCATCAGTTGGCAGGCCTTAATCCAGTTGCCGATCGGACCCGCCCAGATGATCGGATGGCCATTGATGAAGAGGATGTCGCCGGTGAAGATGACGCGGTCGGTGGGCACGTAGGCCAGCACGTCGCCGCGGGTGTGGGCCGGCCCGACCTCGATGAGCCGCACGGCCTTGTTTCCGACCCGTCGCTCGAGCTGGCCGCTGAAGGTCGTGGTCGGCAGCGGCATGTTGATGCCTTCGAAATCGAAGGGGCCGAAGATGCGCGCGAAGTAGGCGCCGGTCTCCCCCATCTGCGGCGCGTTGCGCTTCATCTGGGCGAGGCGCCCGGCGCCGCCGTCATTGCGCATCTCCTCGTCGCAGGCCCTGGACGCGATGATCTCGGCGCCTTCGACCAGTTCATTGCCGAAGCAGTGATCGCCATTGGAGTGCGTGTTGACAAGGGTGGCGATCCTCGCGGTGGCGGCCGGCTCCGCACGATGCATCGTATCGAGCATCTCGCGGGTCAGCTTGAGGTCGAACAGCGTATCGACCAGCAGCGACTGTCCGCTATCGACAATGAGACCGGCGTTGCTCCATCCCCATGAGCCGTCGGGCTGAAGATAGGCATAGCATCCGTTGCCGAGATCCCGGAGGCCTTTCTGGTATGGCCATTTGCTCGCGATCGGGTTCATCTTGATTCCCTCAAGCCGCTTGCGTGCGAACGCGTTGAGGCACAATGTCCCGCATCTATACAAATTGCAAAGGCAGACGCAGCGAAGTGCCGAGCTTCGCGCATCGCATGACGAGCGCAGTATTTGCTGAATTGGCGATCGGCGAGATGGAGCCGCCGACCGCCCGGGCGTGCGTCAGCTAAGAGGCCAGGTGCACGTCGCGGTGGTCCGGATCGTCCTGGTTGAGCTCGATCTGATCGGCGAGGCATCGCAGGACGCCGGCGAACTCCATGCTCTGCGTGGTTTCCGCGTCGCCGAAAGTGACTAGCGAGCCTTCCTCTTCGTGCATCGCGACGATCCCGAGCAGCGTGAAGCCGCGCGTGCGCATCGCCGCCGAGAGCGAATGAAGAAGAGTGTCCTCGTTAGGGCTGGCCTCGATCTCGAACCTGGAAAGCATTACCGCGAACATAATCCCCGCCTCCTCGAAACAAATTCCCCCGCCCACCGCCAAGCTCCATCGAAAGGCCCGTCCTCTCGTGCAGCTGAAGTAACGACTTAACAGATTGTAGACAATGACACCAGACCGGTAGGAGGATTTTCCTACTAACCTGTGGATAGACGCGATGGCCGGCGAACATTCTGCACGCCGGACAGCCTGGCGCCGACTTCCGACCAGCGGCGGTCCGCGGCCGGGGCGAGGTCGAGTGCGCGCAGGATGCTATTGCCGATTTCGAACGCCTTGATCGCGGCGCCTTCGGGTCCGAGATGGAAGGGGTCGACGAAAAACTCGTCCCGATTCACGAACATCCGCTCCAAATCGACCAAATCGACCAAATCGGCGCGCGAATCGTCGGCGAGCTTGCGGATGATCGTGTTGGCGTCGCGTAGGTGCTGATGGAATCGCTGCTCGTCGGAATTGGTGTAGCGCAGCACCGTCGAGAACGGCATGGTGGTCAGGATCACCCGAATGCGGTCCGCTTGCGCCAAGGTACAGATGGTCTCGAGGTTTCTGCGAAATATCTGAAGCTCCGCGGGAGCGTAATTTGCGGTCTTACCCCGCTTCATCCCGATTCCGGTATGAGGACTATAGTAGGCGCGTGGAAGTATCGGCGTGGTGAGCACGACTCCCAGGCGATAGAGCAGTGAAAAGCGATATAGCCACTCGTCCGGATGACGGCGGTAAGTGAAGGTGCGGAATGCGTGAGCAAGGTCGCCCCGTAGTCCTGGAAACCCTCGATACTTCTCGTCGTTGCAGTTCTCGTGAACCACGACAAAATCGGGGCGGAAGTCGCGAACGTTCAGGACGAAGTTCAGCATGGTGTGGACTGACAGCCACCATCCGACCCCAAAATTGAGGACCTGGAACCGCCCGTCACCGCCGCAGGAATCGAGGAATTCCTGCAACTGCTCCGGATAACCATCCTTGCTGGTGGAATTCCCCAGGCAAGCTATCCGAACAATTCCCTCGGGCTTGGCGATGTCGCTGACAGTGATTTCACCAAAGCCCAACCTGCGATTGCCTTGCGGCGTGAGGCCGCGAGTTTCGGTGAATTGCAGGAACGGATGTTTATCGATCCAGACGAACTCACCCAGGGTACTCGAAGCCTCCCATAGCGATCGTTCCATCGCGCGGACAACAGGCAGCGGTCGTAGCCAACGGGGAACCAGCAGCCTGAAGAAAGCTCGCAGGAGAAAGTCCAGCCAGGCGACTACCAGAAACACCATCAGCGCGCCGCTGGGAAGAGAGCCTTCGCGAAACCAGTCGCTCCGTACGGCAACCAGGATTGCCGCGACGAGGCAGATAGCGCACTGCATGATGCGCAATCGCACTTCAGGTCCGGGTTTGCCGTTTTCCAACCCCGCGAGCCTGGCATAGT
>JBGPMZ010000288.1:0-4564 GCA_041487255.1 Binataceae bacterium (SeqCode)
CTAGCGAGTGGTCGGAAAGCTCGGGCGTGATGATTGATCGCGCGGTTCGGTATCCCTTTACCTGTAAGTCGACCTTGCGCACCTGGCTCAGTTGGTCCATTCCTTCAATTCGATGGTCATACGTATGAAACGCTATTGAGTGCTTGTCCGAAGCAACAACGCGGGGGGCGGCGCGTCGAAACAGCGTGCCGAGGATGTTGTAGGTGGCGCTTACCCTATGAAGCCGCTCTACTTCGAGCATCCGAATGAGCGCGGCCTCACACTCCTGTGCGCTCACCCTGGTATCCACGTTCTCCTCGATGTCGTGGTAGACGCAGATGGTAGGTGTCCTCGGCTCGGGCAACGACGCGGCCTCACCCTGTAGCCTCGCTATCGAGTCCACGTTTTCCGAAACGGGCACTCTCCAATACTCTGCCGGTCCGATTTTCTCGCGCCGCGACTTGTATCGCGTCGCCGGATAATCGTAGATCTCACGGAATAGTTCGCCCTCGATGGCTTTGCGAGTGGTGCCCACAATTTGCGCCGCAGTTGGAGAGAAGACGTGCTCCAGATCGCGGTCGAGCGCGAAATCGAGCACCGCATTGAACAGCATCTTGTACCAGTAGCGAAATCGGTTATTGATGCGCGATGCGCAAATCTGTTTCAGCCGCGGGCGCCGATGGATTTGCTGGCACAAATCCGATTGCAGCAGGCTCACGTACGCATCGCGCCCGTCGATGAATAGTCCCGCCGCCGCAACGAGGCCCGGCCGTCCGAGTTGCTGCTGATGCCAGTTGACCGTCGAATCACTGAAAAGTTCGGAGGGGAAGTCCTCGATCTGCGTAGCATACAGATTGATCTGCCATAGGTTGTCGAGAGCTATCCGCGTGGTCTCAACTCCGCGTCTTGCAAGCTGGAGCAACGTATCCGGATAAGCCTTCCTGATTGCTATGGCCTCATGCGCGAAGAACTCACGAGGACGAAAGCCTTTTGCGGCGAATGGTTCAGACGTATAGCAGGCTTTCACTTGCGACCGACGCCTAGTGTGGAGTCCCGTAAATGCGGGAATAGGCACGATGGAGCGGCTCGCCGTACCATTGTAGGTGTAGGTCTCTGATTTCCTCACGCTCGGATGGCGCCACGCTGTGCTTGTCGAAAATACGTTCCAGCACCTCCATCGCCTGTTGCGCAGGCTTGAGGCTTAAGCGTTCACCCTCATGGTCGCGATAGTTATACAGAACCTGCTCCGCTATCGCGACGCTAGCCCCTTGCTCGAGCATCACCCAAATCATGTCGTAGTCATCGATGCCCGGGAAATCTCCGAGGGACTCATCGGCGCCGCCGATCTCCAATAGCTTGCCTTTGCGAAACAGGAAGAAATGTTGTAGATACCTCGCCTGGCTTTCCAGCGTCTTGCATCGATGAAACTGATCTACGTTTGCGACTCGGCCGAGCGACTTCAAGTGTGTGTTACCGTCCGCCGAATACACTCGATTGCCGCTGCTAACTATGTCGGTGTCGTAAGCCAGGCAAAGTTCTCACCGCTTGCGGTTCCAGCCAATCGTCCGATAGAAGGAGACCTATCCTATTCGCCGATGCCGCCCGAAAACCCGCGTTCAGCGCCGCGGCAAATCCGAGCGCGTCCATCGTGATCAATCGCAGGTTGTCACACGCGCGTCCCAGCGCCGCCAACAAATCGAGGTTCGAGGACCTCGTCCGTGGCGATGAAACCACTACCACTTCGCAAGGCGCGGTCTGACTCAGTGCCGAGCGCACGCATTGCTCGAGCCAGCCATCATGCTGATCGAGAAGGGGAACGACGATCGTTGCCGCTAATCCGGGTGCCACTCAGCGTGCCATTCGGCAATAGTGTCGCGTACTATTCTCATCGGATACTTACCCGGTTCCCAAGGCATCGAGAAGCCTCAACTTGCCTTCGGTTATTCGAATTAGCATGATGCCTTGCGGCGAGACAATTCAAGGTCGACAGTTGATCGGTATCGCGGGCTGAAGGCGATTGTGAAAGGTAGCGAGACTGCTGCTCTCAGGGAGGAAGAAATTCAGGCGAAGACAAAAATGGTAACGAGGATGGGTGAGATGCTCGCTCGGCCCGATCTCCTGCGCAATCTGGTGTGGGCGGAATTGACCGCGCGCTACAAGACCACTGGCTTGGGGATTTTGTGGTTCCTGGTGAATCCCCTGGTGATGATGGGCATCCTGATCGTGGTCTTCGGAAGGGTTATCCAGCTCAGCATCAAGAACTATCCGGTCTTCGTGCTTTCGGCCCTGCTGCCATGGACGTTTTTCCAGATGGGCCTTACGAATGCTGCGACTTCGCTGTCGCGCGCTTCCGGCCTGGTCAAGCGGGTGCGGATTCCGCGTGAGTTCGTGCCGCTCTCAACCGTGATCGCGGGATTGATCCACTTTCTGATCTCGCTGCTGCTGCTCTTCGCGTTGATGGTTGTCATGCGGATTCCGTTCACCCGTTACATGCTGTTTCTCCCGGTCGCAGTCGTAATTCAGTTGACCTTCCTGGTCGGGATTTGCCTGCTCGCGGCGAGTCTCAACGTTTTGTATCGCGACGTGGAACACATCCTGGCGCCCGCGACGCAGGCGCTGTTCTATTGCACCCCGATTTTTTACCCGCTCTCATACGTGCCGCAGCGGTGGACGCGTTGGTATCTGCTTAATCCGATGGCGGGAATCGTCGAGTTCTATCGCGATACCCTGGTTTTGGGTCAGTTGCCCTCTGCGAATGTGGTGGCGATGGCGGTGCTGACCTCGGCCGCCACGCTGGTGACGGGATTTCTCATCTTCCGGCGGCTGGAGCCGCATTTTGACGACTACGTCTAAACCCTCTGCCCCGGACGCGCTCCCGATGCTTGACGGCGCGCGGCTACGAATCGCCTGCGTTTACCAACGCGATCATCGCTCCGATTTCATCCTTTCCGACATGGCGCGAATACGTTTCATCCGCATGGCGCAGGCTCTTGCGCGCCGCGGTCACGCGGTGGATATCGTGCTGAACCGCTCTCCCGAGGCTCATACTCCGGCCCCCAATCTGCGCGAAATTCCGTTCCGTCTAGTGAAATGGAACGACTATCAGATAATCAAGACCTTCTTTCATCGCGGTTTTGAATCCTTACTTGCCGAGGGTGGCGGCGCGCATCCCTTCATCATCAGCAAACTGGGCTCGGTGGTTGGTCGGCATGATACCGAGGGCGTTCACTTCCACGGAGCAGTTCGCGAGCGGCTTTTCGCGACGCAAAAGCTGATCGCTGCGCGCAGCAAAATCGTGACCGTACTCACCGATCGGAGCGCCGCATTGTGGCGCGAGGAGCACGGTCCTGCGGGCACTTTGTACCAGGTCCCGACCGGCGTCGACGCGGAAATTCCCGAACCCGGTCGCAACCCTTATCTACGGCTCGAAATCAGCCGGCCGGTAGCACTATTCGCGGGCAATCTCTATTCGCGGCAACATCAGCCCGAAGTGAATCTGTTGTGGCAGGAGCGGCTCAACCAGCTCGGCCACGCGCTGAGTCGACGCGGAATTTCTCTCGTCGCGATGGGGACCGGCGACACCGACCACCTCGATGCCTCGGCGGTTCTGCACCTCGGCAGTGTAGGCGTCGATGAGTTCTGGGATTGGCAGCGCTTCGCACGCGTCGGAATCGTGCTCGCGCAGGGCCCGGTCCAGGACAACGAGAGCAGCAAGATCTACTATTTACCTGCGAACTGCGCTGCCGGTCGTTTGCGAAGAATCGGTGCCCCAATAAGGATCTTATCGAAGAAACCGGATGCGGCGCGATTGTGCCTTACGGCGACATAGCCGCGATGGCCGACGCCGCCGCCAACGTGATAGGGCTTCCCCGGCGCACCGAAGTTGCCGACTACATGGTCCGCTACCATTCATGGGACGCCCGTGCCGCGCTGTATGCTCCAGCGTTGGGTACCGCCGTCCTTCGGGCTGGTCACCGATAGATTGCCGTCTTTCAAGAGCGAAGCGGCGTCATTTCATTTCGGACCTGATCCAGGGATCGTCGGTCGCGAATCCAATCGAAAGCGCGCTCGACTGGCTGCGGCGATTTGCCTAGCGTTAAAGAGGGACCAATGGAGAGGGACCAACAAACCCTGAGTTCACCGGAATCCGGATTCAGGGGATTTCGTCGTTTGCCACAAACGGTAGAATATTGGTACGGTCCTCGCTCGCCGGAATACGCGAGGACGCGATTACCATGCCGGACCAAAATACATCGAACGACAAACAACAGGAAGTAAGAACGAATTTCGATGTGTTCATGCAGCAGCTACCGAATTTGCTTGCAACGCAAAAGGGAAAATTCGCGTTGATGCGGCATGGACAGATTGTCTAGTTCTTCGACACCCCCGGTGATGCGA
This sequence comes from Binataceae bacterium (SeqCode), assembly GCA_041487255.1. Classification (GTDB taxonomy): domain Bacteria; phylum Desulfobacterota; class Binatia; order Binatales; family Binataceae; genus DATGKG01. The sequence goes on from JBGPMZ010000288.1 coordinate 4,378, forward strand.
ATCGAGCAGGGACGAAGCTGTTTGTAGATGGGATGTTCTCAATTCAACAAGTAATTGATTCACCCATCGATCTCGGGTTCTTTTCTTATGCCGTGTCTAACCGGCCAGTTTAATCCTGCAATTGGACCAATTCTCAATGTCGGAGTTCATCGAGCTGGAACGGTCAGTCCGAGCAACCTTCAACAAA
>JBGPMZ010000289.1:0-4559 GCA_041487255.1 Binataceae bacterium (SeqCode)
GCCAGCTTCAGCTTCGATCCGATGCCATGGGTGCTTGGGCGGGCGTCCTCGCCTCGGATGTGCGGCGGCGAAGATCATCGCGAGTTCCAGCTGCTCCCGCTTCAGGGTCGGGTACCCGGCCAGAATTTCTTCAAGATCCTTTTGGGTTGCTCCTTTCACCATAGTGGCAACCTCGTAGACGCCTATCCGGGTACCCCGGATAACCGGCTCACCGCCTCGGATGTGAGGATTGACCATCACCATCTTCTTCGCGCGCTCAAGCAGAGCCATCTTCGAGCGCACCTTGGCCACAATGGGCCTGAGGTCGAGTTCGAACCCTTCAAAAAGCATGATCTTCTCAAGCCTTCCCGTCCGGCACGACGAACTGATCGCTTTGCGGAGCCGTCCTTTCGCCCGATCCGTAAGCTGCACAAGCCCCGGATCGAAGATACCCGTCGCCGCGAGGTAAAAGAGATCAGCCTCAGTTAAAGTTCGTCTTCCGGGCTTACCAGTTCGGGCAGTCTCCAGAGGGCCCTCATCGATCGCCTTGTGGATGGCCGAAAGTGGAACGTGGCTTACGACAGCTGCCTCGGAAGGAGTGAAGGTTCTTTCGTCGAGCACCAAAATAATCTTCCCCCATGAGGGAAAGATTAGCATAAGACCTCGCACTCGCCTACGAATGGCATACGACGAGCGCGAGCGGCTCGAATCAGTCGTTACCCAGCAGCTTGTGGATGCTTTCGAGGTCGCGGCGGACCTCGGCCAGCGCGCGGCGGGCATCGCTATTCGATGCGGCAGGCTTGATCGACGGGATGTCGGCTACCTTCGCCGATGCGCTGGCGATATTCGATGGATCGATGCCGTTTTCGCGGATGTACTTGTTCGCCCCCGCAATCGTGAAGCCTTCCTGATGCAGCAGGCGCTTGATCAGCTTCAGGGTCTCGATATCGCGCGGCTGATAGAAGCGATGCTTGGAGCGCGCGTGTTTGGGCTTCAGGATCTGGAACTGGGTCTCCCAGAAGCGCAGCACATACGCCTCGACGCCGAGAACCTTGGCCGCTTCGCCGATCTTGAGGCCGCGCTCGTCCGCGGCTGATTCGGGAGACGCGGCCTTGGGCTTTTTCGCTTCGGTCTTGTCTGCCCGACGACTGGTTCGATTCATGAGCGCGGCTTCTTGCCGTTGTTGACTAGCTCCTTGAGGACCTCGCTAGCCTTGAACGACAGCACGCGCCGCGATTCGATAGTGATCGGTTCCCCGGTTTGAGGATTTCGGCCGCGGCGCGACTTCTTATGGTTTACCACAAAGCTGCCGAAGCCCGAAATCTTGACCTTGCCGCCGGCGCACAAGCCATCGCGTATAATCGCGAAGACCTCCTCGACGACTGCTCCGGCTTCCTTCCTGGAATAGCCCACCCGCTCGTAGATCAAGTCCACGAGATCGGCTTTAGTCATGCTCTGCGGCGTAGTTGCCCCACTCGAGACCGCCGTTATGAGCGCACCTACATTACTGCCTCAGCTCCGCTCCCAATCTCGCCCTCGCCGCTTCGACCAAGGCTGCGTGAACTCGATTTACCTCGTCATCTGTAAGCGTGCGATCCTTCGCCCTGTATATAAGAGCCAGGGCGATGCTCTTTTTCCCCGAAACTACAGACTGTCCCTCGTACACATCGAACACGGCCACGTCTTCAAGCATCTCTCGGCCGAGCTCACGAATCGTCTTCACTACCGCCGCAGCCGGAAACTCGCGGTCAACAACCAGGGCCAGATCGCGCCGCACCGCTGGAAAACGGGGGGGCGGTTCGATCGTCCGGCGCGGCGTGAAACCATAGGCCTTGAGTTTTTCCAAGTCAAGTTCGCATACCACGCACGGCTCGCTCAGATCGCGCTCCATCGCCTCGCGCGGATGCAACTCGCCAAGGTAGCCGATGACGCCCTCATCCAGAATGACCTTCGCGCAGCGGCCTGGATGAAGAAACCTGAGTTCGCCGTCGCCCGACGCGGTGGAGGTCGGAGGATGATAACTGACGCGCTCGCCGAGGCCCAAGGCGCCGAGCAATGCCTCCAACACGCCCTTCATCGTAAAAAAGCTAGCCTTGACTGCCGGTTTACCAACTTCCGCGATCGCGTAGTCGCCGTAGCTGAGTGCCGCGAGCGCGACTCGCTCCACGGGTGCGCCGCTTTCGAGCGAATAGACTTTGGCGATTTCGAAGGCATGGAAGTTCGGCGCTTGCCGATTGAGATTGAAGCGCAGCGCTTCGATGAGTGCGGGCACCAGCGAGCGGCGCATCTGGCGCAGCTCTTCGGAGAGCGGATTTTGCACCCGAAGCGGTTCACCGTTGGCGATGCCGGCGAACTTCTCGTTGTCGCCGATAGTCGCGAACGCGAGGGTATCCATTTCGGTGAATCCCGCGCCCTGCACGATCTCGCGCGCGCCGCGGAAGAATTCGCGCTCGCGATTCGGCGGTGCATACGCGAACCGGCGCGCCGGCAATTCGGCAGGGATGTCCTCGAGGCCGGTCAACCGCGCGACTTCCTCGGCGAGGTCGGCGGGCTCATTCAAATCGGATCGATAGGGCGGCGGCGTTACGGTCAGGAGATTTTTCCCTTGCGCGCTCTTCTTGACCGTCGCGCCGAGCGCAAGCAGACGCCGTCGTACCTCGGGCGCAGGAATCTCGACGCCGAGCAGCGCGGCGAGCTTTTTCGGATCGAGGGTGATTCCGCGTGGCGCGGCGGCACGAACGTCGCAGTCGACGATCGATCCATCCTCGCGGGCCGCGGCGCATTGGCGCAGGAGTTCCGCGACGCGAAACAGCGCTGCAACCTGGCCCATTCGATCAACGCCGCGCTCGAAGCGATAGCTCGCCTCGCTCCGCAAGCCGAGGCGGCGCGCTGTCCGCGCCACCGTCATGGGTTCAAAGTAGGCGCTCTCGAGCAGAATCGTTGCGGTCGAGTCACTGACTTCGGAATTCTGCCCGCCCATGATGCCGGCGATCGCGAGCGGCTTCTCAGCATCGGCGATTAGCAGGTCGTCGGGCGCGAGGGTGCGCTTCTCGTCGTCGAGCGTGATGAATTCGCGATCACTGCCGGCGCGCCGCACAACAATTTTGCCGCCGGAGATTTTCGCCAGGTCAAAAGCGTGCAGCGGTTGGCCGAGTTCCAGCATCGCATAGTTGGTCGCATCGACGACGTTGTTGATCGAGCGGGTACCGCACAGCTCAAGGCGACGCTTAATCCACATCGGCGAAGGACCGAGCTTGATGCCAGTCACCTTGAGCGCGGCATAGCGGGGGCACAGCTCGGGCGCGGCCATCTCGACGGTGAATGCCCCGTCAGCTCTGGGAGCGCCGTCGCGGCGATCGATCTTGAGGGTTCTAGGACGCGGCAACGCAAGCCGGACATCGAACAATGCGGAAACCTCGCGCGCAAGGCCGAGGATCGAAAGGCAGTCGCCGCGATTGGCGAGCACCGCGACATCGAAGACAGTTTCGTCGAGGCCGAGGTAGTCGGCCAGCGGCATCCCAATCGGCGCGTCGAGCGGCAGCGACAGGATTCCGGCGTGTTCAGCGGAAAGCCCCAGCTCGCGCTCGGAGCAGAGCATCCCCTCGGAGCGGACGCCGCGGATTACGGCGGCTTGCAGCGGAGGCTCCTTGCCGAGTTTGGCGCCGACGCATGCGAGCGCGGCCGTCATCCCTGCCTGCACGTTTGGCGCCCCGCACACGACTGAGAATTTTTCCGAGCCGCCGTCAACCTGGCAGAGGTTGAGGCGGTCGGCATTCGGATGCTTCTGGACGTCGAGCACGCGCGCAATGGTGACGCCCTCGAAGCTGGGGGTGAGGCGCTCGATGTTTTCGACCTCGAGGCCCGCGACGCTGAGGCGGCGCGAAATCTCCTCGACACTCGCATCGATGTTCACGAACTCGCGCAACCACTTGAGCGGAAGTTTCATTGCGCGCCTCCACTGAGGGCCGGGAACTGACTCAGGAAGCGGACGTCATTTTCAATGAACAGCCGCATGTCGTTGACGCCGAGTTTCAGCAGCGCCGGTCGTTCGACGCCGATGCCGAAGGCGAAACCCTGGTAGGCCTCGGGATCGAGTTTCACCGCGCGCAGCACGTTGGGATGAATCATTCCGGCGCCCAGAATTTCCGTCCATCCGGTGTGCTTGCACACGCGGCATCCGGCGCCCTTGCACAGGATGCAACTCATATCGACCTCGACGCTCGGCTCGGTGAACGGGAAGTAGCTGGAACGAAAGCGCACCGCGATGTCGGACCCGAACAGCGCGCGGATGAAATCGCTCAGCACCCCTTTTAGATGGGCCATCGTGACTTTGCCGGTCGTATCGACCATGAAGCCTTCGATTTGGGTGAACATCGGCAGCCCGCGCACCGAGACCTCATCGCGCCGGTAGCAGCGCCCGGGACATACCACGGCGAGCGGCGGCTTGCGCTTTTCCATCACGCGGACCTGGCCGTTGGACGTGTGCGAACGCAGCAGCATGCCGCCGTCGACGGTGAAAGTATCCTGCATCTCGCGCGCGGGATGGTCGGGCGGAAAATTTAGCGCCTGGAAATTGTGGA
>JBGPMZ010000290.1:0-4523 GCA_041487255.1 Binataceae bacterium (SeqCode)
GAAGGCTGCAGCCCCGGCCCGGGCGCGCTAATTCAGCCCCAGCTTGGAGAAGCAATGTGCGCGGCGCGAGTGATCCGCCACGAGTGTGTGCCGGAGCACGACCAAGCGCACCGCGCTCTGGTTCGGGCCACTCTGTTTCTCTTATCGTCGCGAAAAGTCTAAAGGTGGTGGCATCCCGTCAAGCTGCAATTTTAAATGAGAGAAATTTCCCCACGACACTGATTTCGACAGGCTGAGCCAGCTCAAAACTGTGTCGTGCCTTTCCACTTCAGAGTTGACGTTGCTGGGAGGCGCACTCGCGCTGGCTAACTTCAAGCGGCGGTGAGGAAATCCTCCGCGACGCTGCGTTTGCGGACGTTGCCTGTCGCCTAATTCTAGGAGGTAGGTCTGATGTCATTCACAACGGGTATCGTAAAGACGGTGGCGGAGAGTCTCAAGCTAATCAGGTCGCGCGTCAAGCCCAAGTACCCGGCGCATCAGGGCGTCAAGTCACGCGAGCCAAAAATCGCGTCGTTGCACAACCCCCGCTTCACCAAGGATCAGTTGGAGAAGCTGATGGCGGAGGCTGGGAGCGCAAAGCATCCAGCCAGATAGGCGCCCGCTTAGAAACGCTGCACCTTGGCGCAAATCATTGGCGAACAAATCGCAATGGTCCCGAGTGCGACTCTTGTCCAAGCCTGGGGAACGCAACCACTCGGTCCCCGCGCTCGGTCATTGGCGGGGCGCTGACCTAGTAGGTACCATCGAGCATTCGGCCCGCAGGGCCGAGACGCCGGAAGAGCCCGTCATCTGGCACCGCGCTTCGTAGCTTCGGGAGAATCGCTGGCACGCAGGACAGGCTGGCGGCGCTGGAAGTCGGCGACCCACCCCATCCGTCGGCAACGCGCGCCTCCATCTATGTCTATGTCGAGGACGTGGATGCAGCATATCGGCGCGCGATCGCGGCGGGGGCAACCTCGATCACGGAGCCAGAGGATAAACCGTATGAGGAGTGGGGCGCCGGAGTGACGGACACGTTCCGGAACATCTGGTGGATCGCGACGTACTCTGGAAGGCAGTAAGCTCCAGCGTCGGTGTATGACAATTGGAGGCTAGTGGTGATCGTCAGGTCAAGGTAAAACGCGGCGGGCCGCACGCCTCGGCCCGTAGTATCGCCACCTACATGAGAATTGGAGATCACGATGTTTGGATCATGTTTCGCGCGGTGTGAGCAACTTGGAGCGCAGCCGCCAGTTCTACGACGTCGCGCTGCACCCGCTCGCTCTTGTTCGGACCGTGGACTTTCAGGGACGCGGCGGGCGCTGGATCGCGAACTGTCTAGTCCTGCCCTCCTTCGACGTGGAACCTGTGGAGGAAGCGATGAACGATCGGAGCGAGTAACAGCCCAGCGACGCTGATAATCGCAAGGCCGCTGTACAGAGCATAGAATGATGCGAACAGTTTGCCAGCCGTGGTCCGAATCGGGTCGACCGGACCCATACCGCCGAGGATCATCGATGCATCGAGCAGCGCGTCGATCCATGGCAGCCCTTCGAGGAAGTGGTAGCCGCAGATGCCCAATGCGAGAGAGCCCAGAAGGACTGCACCCGCTACAGCGCTCCATCGTGCGAGACGCCGCACAAAAAGTGCACGAGGCAGTAAGGACGCGTGGCGCCGTTCAAACGTCATCATGCCAAGCGCAGATGAAGGAGACTCTTCGCCTCCAAATAGGATGATGAACAGTTTGCGGACTCTCGCACGCATCTCGATGGCGTCGCTCCTCTTCATCCTTTGCGCGCCGCGGCCCGCGCAGCGACAACTGACACAAGTTATCTTCTAGTAGCCCGCGCTTCCGGGCGGCCGCATAGCCCCGATCGACGACCTTACGGGATTGGCGGAGGATGCGTTATTCGTAACGTGGTACGTAAATCCCGCTGAAACCTGGCGGCCGCCAGCCCTTATTTGCGCACGATAGGCAAACCGAATAGTACTTGGGTCTGCCATTTTCGCGGCCCGCCAAACTGATCATTAACGCGGTCGGCGTTGTCTTTTGGCAAGCGAAGCAGATCGCCACCAACGCCTTATTGTCCTTGGCGGAGAAGGCACTCGGCATCTGCTTTCATCCTCGATACAAGACGGCAGCGGGTGGTCTCTTGCCAGAGTCGAGATAAGCTTCCCACGAAACGCACTCTCCATTCGGGCCTTTGCTGGGCCTCGACTTTGAGCCATGGGAAAACTTTTCAATTCAAATCAGCCGGCTGGCCGCGAAGTAGACAGGCCGAGCGCAACCATCAGCATCGGGCTCTTGCCGCGCGCGTGCGGCTCGAAGAAGCGAGTCGTGTCGTCATCGTAGAAAGTAAGCCCGGTGGCGCCGCGATCGAGGGCGTAAGCGGCGAGATAAGCGCGGCCGCCGAGGATTCCGGCTTCGAGCTGCGCGTTGCGGTAGCCGCGATTACCGGCGGCTTTCAAGGCGCGTTCTAGATCGGCCATGTAGACGACGAGCGCGCTGCAGTCGCCGCCCAGCGGCTGCTCAAGGCAGAGATAGGCCGCCTCGCGGCGCAGGTCGCCCGCACGCAAGAGCTCAAACGAGCCGCACTCGCGCGAGTAGTAATACGCGCCGGGCGTGATGCCCTCGACCGCATTGATGATGAGGTAAGTGTCGGTCAGGCGCGGAAAATCGGATCGCGGATGGCGGCTCGAGAGCGCAAGGATGGTGGCGAGCTCGTGGGCCGGAATTGCCTGGCGGGCGAAGGCGCGAGTCGAGCCACGGCGCAGAATGGTTTCGCCAAGAGTGTGGCCGCAGTTCGCCGCCATCAAGGCCGGTCGGATCGCATCGGCGGGTTCAACGCGGCTATCTGAATCGAGACGCGCCGAAGCGATGCGCCCGGCTTCCTCAGGGGTCAGCAATCGCGATGCCTGATGAATCTTTACGATATCGGCGTAGCTGACCTGCTCGTGTGAGAACGGCACGGTCTCGAAATTGAGCGGCGGGAACGAGCGCGGGAGTTCGCTATTGGCAATCGCATCGCACTTTCCGAGCGCGACGAGGCACACGAGACCCTCGTTCTCACCGTCGATTCCGATTAGTCGTTCGAGGTCGGGATCGGCGAACGCGGTGACGAGTTCGGCGCTAAGCTCTTCGGCGCGCGCTGCAGCCAGGAGATTGGCAAGCATCGTGCCCGCATCCCAAAAGCAATAGCGATAGGCGCGGGCGCGATACTTCCATGCGCTGCGCCAGAAGATCGCGCTCATGATCAGAACGGCGCGCGCTTCGCGAATCGATTGGCGCGCGGCAGCGGCGCGTGCCATCACGGCCCGCCAGTCGCCCTCTCGAAGGGCGCGCAGCTTCAGATCGGCGGGCGAGAAGTGATACAGCGCGGCATCAAGCCCCTCGACCTCGTCGGCGGCGAGATAGAGCTCGATCGGATAGAGGGCGCCGGCGGAAGGCGCCGCGCGGAAATGATAGTCGGTTGCGCCGACGCGACGGCGGCGCGTGAGTCCATCGGAGCAAAACAGGATCCGGGTGAGCGCGGCGAGGTCCAGTGAGGCAGGCTCGTAGTGCGAATCGGCCGAAATCGCTTGCAGAGCCGGTATGGCAGAGAGGCTCAGGTCGCGCGGCAGTGCGAGGCCGGCGATCTCAGGATAAATCTTGTAGGGCAGCGGCTTGGTGTCCCAATCGAGGTAATGGCCGCCGGTCCGTACGCTAGTGTACGAATGCTTGGTTACTTCATGGTAGACGCAGGCGGCGTCGACGTCGTCATTGTGCAACGGCACGTTCCGTTCCCGCGCGGGTGAATCCGAGACCAAGCATAGCATAGACGTGATTACCCGGGATCGCGCGCATAGGCGTCATGAGCGCACTGGGCCGTTCGCTGCGTTCGCGATCGGGCAGGCTCATCGACAACGTCTTTCAGACCGATGTCGCCCTCAACCCTGGGCAATTCGGGCGGCCCGCTCGTGAGTTCGCGCGCCGAGGTGGTCGGCGTCAACACGGCAACCATTATGGGAGCACAGGGGCTGTGCTTCGCGATCGCAATTAATACGGCGAAGTTCGTTGCCGCGCGGCTGATCCGGGACGACCGCATCGTACGTGCGTACATCGGGATGGCCGGGCAGAACGTCGAGGTGCCGCGGCGCGCCGCCCGCTTCCGCGGACTCGCCTCGGCCGGTGGCGTGATGGTCGCGGCGGTCGAACCGGACAGTCCCGCCCAGCGCGCGGGGCTCAAACAGTGCCATCGCCACCAGCAAGGGTGATGTTAAACCACCCTGAGATCGCCAGCCAGCAGTCCCGTCGGTATAACCTCGCCTAGCGCGCTAGCGAGCAAGCTCTTTCCCGACCGTCAACCCGTGCCCAGAAACCGTCCGCAGCACGAAGTAGAGCAGTAGCCCGATCGGTCCGAGTGCGAACGTGACAATGAGGCACGGAATGAGCAGCAGATGACTGATGCCTGACTCCTGCGAATCTCGGAGTTCCCAGCTCCCGATGAACAAATCGAATACGAGATAGTGAACCCATCCGGCGAGCAACACGTGCCGGTCCTCGA
>JBGPMZ010000291.1:0-4522 GCA_041487255.1 Binataceae bacterium (SeqCode)
CGGGTCTCCGCAGGCCTTGGTTGCACTTGAAGTTGGTCTAGCGGAACGCGGTCAAAGGCGAGGAAGGACTGCGGTTCGGGCTGAATCAATCCGGGACGCGAGTCATATGTCGTTCCCGACCAAGCCAGACTACATCAAGTGCGATGCAATAGATACGGCGCGGCTCTGATTTGGTTATGCGGAGAACAAAAGGTATCGGTCTCTCGGATATCGCGATGGCATCGGTGCGACGATGCTATTTGTCGCGAGTGCTCAGGCGAGCTCGAGGACCTCGCGGATCGCGCTCGATGGCGGCAAACTCGGCATTCACCCGCATGCTTTCGGCGCGAACCTTGCGCGACGCGCGCGCCATCCGCTCGGCGCACGTATAACCGAAGATGCTAGCGCTTTTCCTGGCGGGGGCAGGCGAACGACCCCACGAGAAAAGACATCCACTGCAATGGGTGGATCGACAGAGCGCTTTTTGAACCCGCGCCTTCTTCGGACCGCCGCTTCGCGTTGATACCGCCGCGCGAAATGCCGTAGTCTGGAAAGCGTCCGCCCTATCTCAGGCGAACTTCCAGGAGCCCTCCGATGCCTGATGCAGATGCTCGCGAAGAAGCCTCCTCAACGACGCGCGCAAAAAAAGAAGCCGCGCCGCGCGTCGAATACGAGCTGCAACTCTACTACTGGATGAAACTCATCCGCGCATTCGAGGATCGGGTCGCGCGCCTCTCACGGCAGAACAAAATTTACGGCGGGGTCTATTCCGGCGCCGGCCAGGAGGCCATCTGCACCGGCATCTGCGCGCCGCTGCAGCCGGGCGATTTCGTCGCCCCGTTGCATCGCGATCTCGGCGTCTTTCTGATGCGAGGAGCCGACCCGGGCCGCCTGATGGCCCAACTGATGGCGAAAGAGAACGGCCTCTCGCGAGGCAAGGACTCGGGACTGCATGGCGGCGACCTTGAACACGGAATTTTCGGCTCGACCTCGATGCTCGGCTCGTCCCTGCCGGTCGCGGTGGGAGCGGCGCTCAAGTTCAAGATGAAGAAGGACAAGAACATCGCGGTCGCGTTTTTCGGCGACGGTGCGGCCTCGCGCGGCGACGTGCACGAGGCGATGAATTTTGCCGGGGTGCATAAGCTGCCGGTGCTGTTCGTGTGCGAAAACAACCGCTTCGCGTATTCGACGCCGCTCGAAAAACAGATGGCGATCGAGAACGTGGCAGATCGCGCGCGGGCGTATGGATTTCCCGGCCACGTCGTCTCGGGCAACGATCTCCTTGCAGTGGTCGCGCTGTCGGAGCGCCTCGTCGATCGGATGCGCAAGGGAAGCGGTCCTGAGCTGATCGAATGCAAGACCTATCGATATCGCGGCCACAGCGAGCACGATCCGGCGCTCTATCGCGACAAGAACGAACTCATCGAATGGGAAGCGCGCGATCCGATTCCGCAGTACGAATTTTTCCTCGAGAAGAAGGGTCATGACCTGAAGCGCATCCGCGACGAAATCGACGAGCGCGCCAAGCAGGTGGTGCAGGCCGCAGTCGAATTCGCCGAGCAGGATGCGATGCCGGATCCGTCGGAAGCGCTCGAAGACCTCTACGCACCGCCCCTATCGAGCGCGCCGCTTTTTACCAACGGGCGCAAATAGCGACAGTCGCAAGAAATGGAAACCAGCTACATCCAGGCAATCAATCAGGCGCTCCATGAGGAGATGGGCCGCGACGAAAACGTCTTCGTGATGGGCGAAGACGTCGGCGAACTCGGCGGCGCGTTCAAGGTCACCGAAGGTTTGCTCGCAAAGTTCGGCGAAGAACGCGTCATCGACACTCCGATTTCGGAGGCGCTGATCGTCGGCGCCGGTATCGGCGCGGCTGTGATGGGCATGCATCCGGTGGTCGAGATGCAGTTCGCCGATTTCATCTCCTGCGGTTTCGATCAGATCGTGAACATGGCGGCGACGCTGCGGTATCGGCATGGCGGTCATGCGGCGTGCCCGCTCGTCATCCGCGCTCCCTCCGGCGCCGGAGTGCATGGCGCGTTGTTTCATTCGCAGAATCCCGAGGCATGGTTCACCCGCGTGCCGGGATTGAAGGTCGTCGCGCCGGCGACCGTCTACGATGCGAAGGGGATGCTGAAATCGGCGATTCGCGACGGCAATCCGGTCGTGTACTTCGAGCATAAGCGGCTCTACCGGAGCCTCAAGCAGGACATCCCGGAGGGCGATTTCACGGTGCCACTCGGCGTCGCGGAAACTCGCCGGCAAGGCACCGACCTTTCGATCATCACCTACGGCGGCACACTCAATCAGTCCATCGACGCGGCGCGAATCGTCGAGAAGGAAGATGGGATTTCGATCGAAGTCGTCGATTTGCGCACCCTGCTACCACTCGATCGCGAGGCGATTTTAGAAACCGCGAAGAAGACCGGCAAGGTGCTGATTGTGCATGAGGACCGGCTGACCGGCGGTATCGGCGGCGAGGTCGCGGCGATTATCGCGGAGCACGCGTTCGAGTACCTCGATGCCCCGGTTCGTCGGGTGGCCGCGATGGATACGCATACCGCATTCGCGCCGTCGCTGGAGCAGGCGATTTTACCAAACACCAACAAAATCGTCGACGCGATCCGCGGTCTCGCGGCGTACTGAGTCAAAATCCGAGCCGAGAAAATGCCGAACGAAAACATTCCGACCGAACTTCGCGGGACCGAATCCGCATGGCGCACGGCAACCGCGGCTTGCAAAAATAGCTTGGCGCGAAGTGCAGTTCTGTTCCTTCCCTGCGATGGCGCTTGGGTAGACAGCGCTGTCGAGGTTACGCCGGGGCAGGCGATTACGCTCCTCGCAACCGGTCAAGTGTGGCTCTCGCGCGAGGCGAATCTGGCGTTCGGTCCCAACGTCGCGCTGTGGTATCGCATCGGGGAAGGACCCATCACGCGATGTCCTGCCAACACCGGCAGCTTCGTCGCCGACCGCGCGGGCGCGCTTCGGTTGATCACCAAACCTCCCGGCGAATGGGCCGACACCACGGGTAACTTCTTACCGGACTATCCGCATCAAGGGGCATCCGGTGGGCTGCTCGTTGCGGTCCTCGCGTGGTGGGGAAACGCCGAGGCCGGACTGCAGGCTTTCGCCGCACACGATCGCAGCGGCATCGGCGAAGCAGAACGTGCACGACACGCGGCGCGCAAACCGCTTCCCGTCGGATGGCAGCCGCTTTGGCGGATCGGCCTTACGGATATGTTTCGAGAGGAATCTGAATCGGATGGTCGCCGCGCCATCGTATGTCGATGCAACAATGACGTAGCCATCCTGAAGTACCCGGTAGATGTTCCGCTGAGCGAGGCCAGCCGGATGACATGGTCGTGGCGCATCGATCGGTTGCCCTCGACCGTCGCCGAGAATACCACCGCCACCCATGACTATCTGTCTGTCGCGGTCGAGTTCGAAAATGGCCAAGACTTGTCCTACCTGTGGAGCAGCAGCCTTACGGTCGGAACCGCCTTCCGGTGTCCGCTCTCGTGGTGGGACAAGCATGAGACGCATGTCGTGTTAAGGTCGGGCGCGCAGGGGCTCGGCAGATGGATGTCGGAAGAGCAATCGGTGCTGCGGGACTACAAGAAGGCCGTGGGCGGCGAGCTTCCTGAGCGCATCATCGGTGTATGGCTGATAGCAGTGAGCGCATTCCAGCGCCAAAGCGGGCTGGCAGCCTATCGCGATTTGCAACTGATGGGACAAGACAGCGCTATCCGGATCGGCCCGTGAACAAGCGCAACGCATCGATGTTGAAATAGAGTCATGCCGGTAGAAGTCACGATGCCCCAGATGGGCGAGAGTGTCGTCGAGGGCACCATCGCCAAGTGGCTGGTCAAGGAAGGCGACACGGTCGCCGAGGATCAGTCGCTGGTTGAAATTTCGACGGACAAGGTCGATACCGAAATTCCCTCGCCGAGCGCAGGCACAATCGCGAAGCTGGTGGCCGCGGAAGGGCAGACCTTGCCGGTCGGCGCCGTTATCGCAGTGATTGAGCCTGCGGGTAAACCGCAGGCGAAGGCTGTCACGGAAAAGGATGGCGCGGCGCGGAGGGCGGAGCCCTCTGCGGCGCCGCCCGAGCGGGCGCCAGCGCGGACGCCTCCGGCGGCAGCGGGGAGAGGAGGGACTCCGCTGGCGGCATCGCCGCCAGCGGAGTCCCTCCAGAGGGAGGGCGACCATCGGCGATACTCGCCGGTTGTCGTCAGGATTGCGGCCGAGCATGGCCTCGACATCAACCAGATTCCCGGCACCGGAATCGGCGGCCGCGTCAGCAAGCGCGACGTGCTGAAGTACCTCGAATCACTACAGGCGGGCGCTTCTGCCGGGATACAAACATCGACCCAGCCCCAAGCGTCGCAGCTAAACGGATCGGCAGCCGCGCCAGTCGCGCCGGTTGCAAAACCGGCAGTAGCGATTCCCTCTGCAACGACAACGGGCGGATATCATCCGCCCGTCTACCAGCCTCGCGGGGGCGACCTCGTCGAGGCGTTCACGCGCCGGCGCAAGCTCA
>JBGPMZ010000292.1:0-4501 GCA_041487255.1 Binataceae bacterium (SeqCode)
GATGCACGCTGCATCGAGGACGGCCGCTCGCCTGCCGCCTCTATCCGCTCGGCCTCGAAAGGGCGGTGACCGGCGAGCATCTGATAGCGCTCGAACCCGCTAAAGGATCGCTCGGCATCTATGGAACGGATTCCACCGCCGGCGACTTCATCGATGCGAATGGGACCGCCGAGTATCTGACCGCGCTCGAGCGTTATCGCAGGTTGATTCCAATCTTTCGCGAGCACGTAGCAGTGTTGGTGGACTTCGAGCGGATCGAGCCGCGCGAATTCTGGCGCCGCGCGATCGTCGAGGCTCTGCTCGAAAGTGGCTTCGATCCAAATCCCATCATCGATGCGATGTTCGATCCCGATTCGCAAGGATGTGGCGCAACCAACGTTGACGACACGGTCACCGCGCATATAACGCTGCTCGAGGCGATAGTGCGGCGCGAGAGCCACTCCAATCGGCTCGCGGCGGCAGCGGTGATGCTCGCGGTCAGCCTCGGCTTTGCGCCCGCCGAAGTGATCGTAGGCGGTTAGCCGTCAGCGCGGACCGTTGCCGCCGGCGTCGGCTTCATTATCTCTGGAGTTCGGTGCTTTACCGGGCGAGGGTGTCGCTTCGGCCGATGCGGTCGGCGCCGGGAGATCCGCGAGGATCTGATTCGCATGAATGGAAGGGTCGACGTTCGGATAGACTTTCAGAATCCGGCCCTGCTCGTCGATGACGTAGGTGACGCGCTTGTCGAGTCCGAGAATCGGAATCCCGTTTGCCACGCCATAGCTCGTAGCGATCTTGCGATCCGGGTCGAGCAGGAGCGGGAACGGGAGGTTGTATTTCTTAATGAACTTGCGATGGGAGTCGGAGCTATCGATGCTGCATCCCAGCACGGTCAGGCCGGCGGTTTGAAACTGCGCGAAGCCGTCGCGAAACGCGCACGCCTCCCTGGTGCATCCGGGCGTGTCGTCCTTCGGATAAAAATAGAGGATGACTTTCCGCCCTCTATAGTCGGTGAGCGAGAACGGCAAGATTTGATCGCTGCTGACCATCTGGGTGGTGATCGCCGGCGCGAGGTCGCCTTCTCTTAGGATGTCGGCTCGTGCGATGCGCGGGCGCAATGCGATCAGCGCTACAATCGCAGCGACCGTCGCGAATGCGATCGTCAGAATCACTCTCATCGTTTCCCCCCGCTGCTACCGGCTAGACGTAGTAGAGCCAGCTCCGATAACGAGGATCACGTCCGCGCAGGGCCGCGTCGAAAGCGTTGCGGACCCTCAGCGTGATGGGGCCAGGTTTGCCGCTGCCGATTTTGCGATCGTCGAGTTCGCTGACCGGCGTCACCTCCGCCGCGGTCCCAGTCATAAAGCATTCGTCGGCGATATAGATCGCGTCGCGCCCGAACAACTGCTCGACCACCTCGATGCCCTGGTCCTTGAGAATTTTCATTACCGATTCGCGGGTGATGCCGCCGAGCGCGTTGGTGAGCGGCGGTGTCCTCACGATGCCGTCGCGGATCACGAAGATGTTCTCGCCGCTGCCCTCGGCGACGTAGCCCTCGGTGTCGAGCAGCAGTGCTTCATCGTAGCCGCCGCGGCGCGCCTCGTAGCCGGCCATGATCGAGTTGACGTAGTGCCCCGAGACTTTCGCCAGCGGCATCATCGAGTTGTGATGGAATCGCACAAACGACGAGGTCTTCAGGCGCGCGCCCTTCTCGATGCTGTCCGCGCCGAGATACGCGCCCCATGGCCACGCGGCGATCGCGACGCGGGTCTTGTTGCCGCGCGCCGACAGCCCCATCTCGCCTTCGCTGTAAAATCCAATCGGGCGCAGGTAGCATTCGGCGAACTTGTTGACTCTGACTACATCGGCGCAAGCCTTGATGAGCTCCTCGCCGCTGTATGGAATCGGCATCTCGCAAATGAGCGCGGATTCGAGCAGGCGGCGGATGTGCTCATGGGCGCGGAAGATCGCGGACTTGCCGTCGTCGCCCTTGTAGCATCGCATCCCTTCGAAGACCGCGAGCCCGTAGTGGAGGCTATGGGTCAGGACGTGCACGTTGGCCTGGTCGTACGGAACCATCTCGCCGTCGATCCAGATTTTTTCGGAGCGAACGCTGCCGGTGGCCAAAGGTCTACCTCTCTCTCGAAGATTGCTGCGGGCTTGTCAGGTCGGAAGAGGATCCCGTTCCAGAAAGGTAGTAGATGGCGGAAACCCGAACAAGCGGCCATCTTGGCGAATGAGAGAGAGCCACTTTCCGAACCTCACCGATAGAGCACCTGGGCGCGGAGATTGCGGCGCACCGCTCCCGCGAAGGTCTTGTACTCTTTCGCATAGGCCGGTGTGCATACGTTGCCGCGCGTATGATCGTCAAGCTCGCGAGTGATGAGCACGGTGTTGCCCTGCTGCCGATAGTTCGCCTTGTACGTCGCCGACGCGCCCTTGATCTCAACGTCCTTCGGCAGCGCCATAACCTCGGCGCCCCGGGGGAGATGAATCGTGTAGTCCTGTTCGGATTGCCCTCCGAGGCATTGGAAGTTGTTCTTTCGATCGGGCTGGTTCACTTCGCCGAGGAAGTTTTCGATGCCACCGGCCCATCCAAACGGCGAAATGATCGGCATCGCGCCCGGACCGGGGAGATTCAACGCGTCCTCAAGGTGGTACTTGACGCTGTATTTGTAGGTTTCGCTGACGACAGTGGGATCGTCTTTGGTGAGCGTTCCGGTGCCGGAGTAGCCCGCCCGCGCAAGGCTCTCGCGAATTCGGGAGTCTTCCAGATTGGGCTGCAGGTAGGTCATCGAGGCCCGGCCTTCGTCGGAATAAAGTCCTTTCGCGACGACCTTGGTTTCGCCCTCGGCGCTGCCGTCGGGATGGATATCCATCACGGTGCTGACCTTAAATGTGTTGGCACCGGGATCGGTTGCTGGGGTGTGCTGGATTTCCGTGAAGTCTTTGGTGTGGACGACCGGCTTATCGGAATCATCAACCGGCAGCTCACCGAATGGGGTGTATTTCGAGGTCGAGTCCGCATAGAGGTTGAACGCGGGGATATAGAGGATCAGATGATTGAAGGCATCGACGGCCGGCGCGGACGGGAGACTGTATGAGTATCCGCCATTGATCAGCACCGGAGTGCTTGCGATACCTTTGGCCGCGAGCAGAGCCTCGAGGATGGTCGTATGGTCTTTGCAATCACCCATGCGGTTGGCAAGGATTTGCTCGACATCATGCGGCACGACTGAGCCGACCCCCACGGCATTGGGCGCATAGTCGATATTGGTCGCAACCCAATTGTAGAGCGCCTTCGCCTGTTCGCGCGGAGTGTGAGCATCGCGCGTCAGCTTGTCGGCCAACTCCTTTATGCGCGGGGTGACCTTGGTCTTGGCGCGCGCGCGAGCGTCGTAAGCTGCGGCGAGGGCGCCATAATCCTTAAAGGTGCTTGCGACGATTAGTGGTCCATAGTCGAGCGGCGAAATTGCGCCCGGCTCGGGCCTGACCAGTTGCTCGTTTCGATAGGACCACGACCACTCGCGGCGTCCATCCCTGGCGCGCGCCTCTCCGCCTTTCACGCCGCGCGCACAAATCTGCATCGCTAACGACGCGGGTGCGCTCAGGTTGATTTCGGCATCATCGTAAACCTGGAACGGCGAGAACGATTGCATCATTGAGAAGTCGCCGGGGAAGGTCGGTTCCTTTTGCGTCATTTTGTAGGAGAGCACGACGGTGTCGCCCACCGTGACGTCCGGGAACGCGACGGTCTTGGTCCTGATGTCGGAGAATATCGGGTCGGTCTTGCCCTTCCCGGTGTTGGACTCCACCTGAAAATTGGTTGCCGGCACCTCGATGCGGCGTCCGTCCGCTTTCAAGGTGTAGGCCGAGAGAATCTCAGCATCCTGGAGGCGATCGCTAAAGCTGACCGAGGCCTGGTTCGCGACGCCCACGCCCTGCTCGGTCAGCACCTTCAACGCCCATTCGAGGGTTGCGACGTCCGTGCCATCGGCGTTGACCCGATAGTCGGCGCGATATCGAACATACTTGGTGTATCCGACGAACGGCGCTGACTTGGCGCCGTCCGCGCGCACATCGTTCGGATGGACTAGTGCGGCAAGCACGATCAAGCCGCATAAGAAAAGCGTGCCGGCAGTCCCACACAGAACCTGGAAGGCCCGGGCTACGCGTACCGAATAATTTCGCAATTTACTTCCCCCGCCGTGCTGCTGGATTGTCAGTTAACTTCCACCGTGAGGCAAGATAAATAATCGCAACCGACGGACCGATTCGGCGATTTTAATGTGACTCCCCCGAGGCTTTAAAGTCATTCGATCCGTTTGACCGGACCGCCTATAAGGGATTTTAATCCGCCCATGGCAGGAATTGTCTCTTACGGTTCATATGTTCCCTACCGCCGCCTCAAGCGCGCCGCGATAGGGCAGGTTCTCGGTGTCGCCGCCGGTAAGGGCGAGCGCGCGGTCGCAAGCTTCGACGAGGATTCGGTCTCGATGGCGGTGGAGGCGACCCGCGATGC
>JBGPMZ010000293.1:0-4498 GCA_041487255.1 Binataceae bacterium (SeqCode)
CAATGAACGATGCGATCGAGGAGTCGAAACAGCCAGCTCTCGAGCTTCGATTTGGCGCCCGTCGCGTCGGCATATTCCGGCCGCGCGAGAATTTTCCCCGCGAGTTCGCGGACCGCGGCGTCTGACATGTCAGGCAAGCGAGGAGGACCCTCGCGAAGGCATCATCTTGGGCGTGCTTTGCGAACGAACCTGCTCGGCGAGCAGGCGCAAATCGAAGTCCTCGGTCCGGCAGCGCCGATCGAAGTAGTAAATCACCGCGGCCACCATGCCGTAGGCGCCGCTCACCGCTTGTGTCGCGGCGCTAAGAACTACTCCGATTACGGGAATGAATGCCCATACGAATCGCAGGGCGCCCACGGGCACGCTAGCGATGAGGCTTGCGGTAAGTGTGATGCCGAGCGTGAACCACCATGCACCGACTACCAGTTCCCGGCTGCGGCGCAGCGCCGCCATTCCAAAGCGCCGCTCCACGATCATCACCGGCCCGGCCAGCGACCAACATACTCCGAAGTAGAAAGCCGCAACCCCGAGTACGATCAGCGCGACCACGAAAAGCGGCTTCGAGATCACGTAAGTGACGCCCCCGACAACCCCACCGGTAACCAAGAAAATCACTGCTATGAACAAATAGGTTCCGACTATCGGAAGAAAGATCGGCCGCACAGACGTGAAGGCCTCGGATATCGTGATCGTCCGATCCAGATATGCTTCGGCGATGCCGAGAGTCAGGGCAGCTTGCATTATCGGCGCCGCAATCGTCAGGAAGATGAAGTAAAGAGTGAACGCGGCGGCGTTGCCAATCACGCTTGCCGTCGCCAGGATGATTCCGCTGGGAATCCACATCACGGCGGAGATTCCGAACAGCAGCAGGAAGTTGTCGCGGTAGACTCGGAAGGCACGGTCGAGGATTTCACCGAATGATAGCGGACGGATGTCGTAGGTCATCGGCACCTTCGCTTTGTAGCACAGACTTTAGTCTGTGATTCTCATTCCGACCAAGGCCACAGACTGAAGTCTGTGCTACAGGCTCGTATTTAGAACAGTGAGTATACGTATCGCCACAGGCTGTCCATCTGGTGCATCACTGATGGCTCGTCGAAGGGTGGCGCGCCCGGAGGGATTCGAACCCCCAACCCTCAGATCCGAAGTCTGATGCTCTGTCCAGTTGAGCTACGGGCGCGAAGCTTCGGATCAATCATTTTCATGCCGCCAAGTCCATCCAATTCCATCGCGAGTTCAAATTTGACTCGGTTTCCCGATGCCGACTAAAATATGACTGACCAGTCAGTTTTATATGAGAAAAGCAGATTCCTTCCAAATGCGCCGCGGTGCGAGTCTCGATACCTACGCGCCGCGCACCAATAACTCGCAACCCGTCGCCGTCGGCAGCAACAAGCGCGAGCGCATCCTCGCCGCCGGCTTGCGCCTGTTCGCCAATCAGACCTACCAAGCCGTCACGATGGATCGCGTGGCCGAGGCGGCCGGCGTCGCCAAGGGCACGCTCTATCTCTACTTCCCGTCCAAGGATGCGCTCTACCTCGGCATCCTGAGCGACGGACTGGAGACCGTGAGCAAGCGCTACCAGGCGACCAACGACACGCGGCGCGACGTCGGCGAGCGGCTGCGGCGCGCGATCGAGGTCAGCATCCAGTTCTACGATGAGCGCCGCGACCTTCTGCGTCTGATTGCGACCGAGGAGCCGCGCCTGGCCGAGGCGCGCAATCGCCTCATCCAGACCTGGCGCGAGCGCGGCTTCGTGTTTTTCACCACGCTTATCGAAGAAGGGATGCGCACCGGAGCCTTCGGGCATACCGACTCGCGCGCCGCCACGCTGGCGATCCTCGGCGGCATCCGCTCGGTGCTGCTCTACTATGGTGAGACGCACCTCGCGCAAAGCATCAGCGAGGAGCTCGGCGATTTCTTCCTCAAGGGGCTGCTCGCGCGCGGAAACCACAATCATCGGAGTGAGCCGCGTCAATGAGGGCTGCCATTCGCCGCATCATTACGCTCGCGATCCTGGCCGGCCTCGGCTACGGCTTCTATTGGTTCGGGAATATTTTCCTATGGCCTCCACCCGACACCAGCACCATCCGCGCGGTCGGGATGGTCGAGGCGCCCGAGGTTAACATCACCAGCCGCATCGCGGGGCGTATCACCGATTTGAAATTGCTCGAAGGCGATCGGGTGAAGCGCGGGCAAGTCATCTGCCGTATCGAGGGTATCGACATCCGGAATCAACTGCGCAAGGCGGAGGCTGATTTGCTTCAGGCGCAGGCCAACATGAGGAACGCCAAGCGCACGCTGGATCGCGACGAGCGCCTGTACGCGCTGCACGTGATCCCGGTCAAGGATCGCGATGACGCGCAGACCGCATTTGATCAGGCGGAAGCGTCGGTCGCGAGCTACAAGGCCAGCGTTGACTTTTTCAAGGATCAACTTCGCGACACCGCGATTGTATCGCCGGTCGATGGCGTGGTGGTGAGCAAGGCGCTCGAGGTTGGCGAATGGGTCACGCCCGGCACCCCCATCATCACGGTCGATGACCTCTCGACGATCTGGGCGCGCGTCGATGTGCAGGAGACCGACCTCGGATCGATTTACGTCGGCAAGGCCGCGAAAGTGGAACTTCCAACCGACCCGCCGGTGACGTTTAGCGGGCGCGTGATGGCGATTGGGCAGGAAGGAAACTTCGCGACCGAGCGCGACGTGCGCCGCGGCCGCCAGGACATTCGCACTTTCTACGTCAAGGTGCAGGTGCTGCAGGCGAGCGGCGAATTGAAACCAGGCATGACCGCGGAAGTTTCGTTCGCGCGGCGTCAAGATGGAACCCGGCTCAGCCGCAATAACTACCAAAGACCTTTGTAAGCGCTTCGGCGCCTTCACCGCGGTCAAAGGGGTCACCCTCGAAGTTGAGCGCGGCGAGGTGTTCGGACTGCTGGGTCCCAATGGCGCGGGCAAAACCACCCTGGTGCGGATGCTGACCACGCTGCTGCCGCCGACTTCGGGGCAGGCCCATGTTGCCGGCGAAGATATCGCGCGCCATCCGACGCGGGTGCGCAAAAAGATCGGCGTCATTCCGCAAGCGATGACCTCCGATCTCGATCTCACCGGATGGGAAAATATCGACATCTACGGCGAGTTCTATGGGATGCCGCGCCGCCAGCGCCGCGAGCGCGCCGAGCGCCTGCTCGACATGGTGGGGATTCGCGATCGCGCGCAGGACCTGGTCGCGACGTATTCGGGCGGGATGCGGCGGCGTCTCGAGATCGCGCGCGGTCTGATTCATTCGCCGGAGGTGCTGTTCCTCGATGAGCCGACCATCGGGCTCGATCCGCAAAGCCGGCTCGCCGTACACGATTTGCTGGTGAAGCTGCGCGAGGAAAGCGAAATCACCATCTCACTGACGACGCATTACATGGATGAGGCCGAGTCGCTCTGCGATCGAATCGCGATCGTGGATCATGGCGTCATCGTCGCACTCGACACGCCGCAAGGCCTCAAAGCGAGCGTCAAGGGAAGCGATCGAATCGAGCTCGAGGTGAAAGGCCCGGTCGATCAAATCGTCGCGATGCTCTCGGAGCGGCCCGAAATCCACGACGTCAAGCGCGACGGCGCCGACGGCAAGCTGACCATCCGCGCCGACGACGGTGCGCATACCCTGCCGAGTCTCATCAGCCAGATCGATGCGATGAATGGCGAAGTGACCTCGATCAACCTGCATCGCGTCTCGCTCGAGGACGTATTCATCGAGCTTACCGGACGCTCGCTGCGCGATGAGCCGGCACAGAAGGTCAGCCTTCTCGTTGGCGCGGGAATGCCGCAGCGGCGGTAACATTGGTGCGAGGAGCATCATCATGAAGATGTGGGCGATCATGCGGCGCGACCTGCTCAAGCTTTCGCGCAATCCGCTCACGCTGCTATCGACGATCCTGATGCCGATCGTCTACCTCGTCATCATCGGCAACTCGTTCAACGGCAACCTGAAGCATCTCTCGCTCGCGGTGGTCAGCCAGGATCATGGCGATTACGGCCGGCGCATGGTCGAGAAGCTGCAGGCGCTCGAGGCCGGCCCGAAGACGCTCACGCTCTCATATGTCAGCGACCTCGGCACCGCGATCGTTGACGTGCGCAACGGCACCTACAAAGGCGCCGTCGTCATCCCGCCCGATTTCACCAAGAGCGTTCACGAAGGCCGCGTGGCGGAGATCGGAGTGTTCACCGACAACGTCGACACCGTCAGCTCGGGCACGCTGCAGGCGATCCTCGCACAAGCCGCCGCGACTCTCGGCACCGATTACGTGACGGCGCGCGAACCCAAGCTGAAGCAAATCGTGATGCGCCCGGCCGAACTCTTCACCACCGTCGATTACGATCGCTCGCTGATTCCCGGCGTCATCGTGATGTCGCTGTTTATGGGCTCGCTGATGTCGGGCGTGTTCAACTGGGTGATGGATCGTTTCCTGGGCGTCACCGAATGCTACCTGGTGACACCGCTGTC
>JBGPMZ010000294.1:0-4486 GCA_041487255.1 Binataceae bacterium (SeqCode)
CCACGCAATTTCATACGCGTGGATGACGAACAGCATCGTGATTCCGAACAGCGCGATTCCTGCATACAGCGCCGGTCCCATCAGCGCGCGCGAAGGAAGTTGGAGCAGCAGGCCGGCGGGTTTGACGGCGCCGCGGTTCAGCCTCGCGTCGAGCACCTGGAAAATCGGAATCGTCACCGCCGCGACGAAATACCATCCGAGGTAGTTGCTGATCGGCACGCCGAAATGCGGACCGGGCGGATCGTACCAGAAGATCTTTCCCAGGAACCATCGATCGCCCAGCACGCTTAGCGGATCGACGACGAGATCGATCATCACCATGAACAACGCCGCCATCAGCCAAACGCGCGGCGCGCGCCTGAGCTCGCGCGTATCGAGCAGGCGGAGATCGACGCCGCGCCGGTAGAGCGGCGAGCTGATCATCAGCGCCAGCGTGTAGCTCGCGAACGACAGAAAGGTGAACGAAAGCGAATCCATGAAGGGAACGCCGAAGATCCAAATCTCGCGGCCGCGCGTCGCCTCGATGTAGTGATATAGGCCAAACGGAAATCCGTTGTGCACCGAGGACCATTCGCAAGCCAGTG
Organism: Binataceae bacterium (SeqCode); assembly: GCA_041487255.1. Lineage (GTDB taxonomy): Bacteria > Desulfobacterota > Binatia > Binatales > Binataceae > DATGKG01. Next base: position 585 of record JBGPMZ010000294.1, read on the forward strand.
CGACAACGTAAGTGATGGCGGTGAAGAGGAACGTGGTGCGCAATCCGAAGTTCGCAATTGAAATGAAGAGGAAGCTCGCGAGGAATATGAAAACATATGGGCGCAGCGCGATTGTCGATTCCAGCAGATTCATCGCGAGTCAGGCGGCGGCGCGGCGGGCGCGGTGCGCGCGGAAAAACTCGATCGCGCGCGAGAGGGCTGGCTCCACCGGCCCCGGCGCGTAGCCAAGTTCGGCCTGGGCTTTGGAACAATCGAAAAACATTTTCTTGCGCGCCATCTTGACCTCGGTCAGGCTCGCACGCGGCGGTTTGTGCGTGACGGTCCGCGCAAAGGCCTCGGCGCCGAGCGCGAATCCGTATGCGACCGCATATGGAATGCGCATCTTCGGCGCCGGCGTTCCCGACAGCGTCGCCAGACGGCTGAACAACTCCGCGAGGCTGAGGTTCTCGGCGCCCAGGATATACTTCTCGCCGATGCGTCCGCGCTCCGCTGCGAGCAGATGCCCGCGCGCGCAGTCCTCGACGCCAACGAGGTTCAGTCCCGTGTCGAGGTAGGCCGGCATCCTTCGATTCAGAAAGTCCACAATCATTCGACCGGTCGGGGTTGGCTTGTAGTCGAGCGGACCAATTGGCGTCGAGGGATTCACAATGATGACCGGCGCGCCCTCGCGAGCCGCATCTTCAGCCACGCGCTCGGCGAGGAACTTCGAGCGCTTGTAGGGGCCGACCATCGCATCGACGGTCACCGGAGTGTCCTCGCGGCCGGGCGCGCCGTGCGGAATTCCGAGCGCGCCTACAGTGCTGGTATGCACGATGCGCGCAACCCCCGCCTCGCGCGCCGCAGCGATCACATTGCGCGTGCCCTCGACATTGATCGCGTACATCGGCGCGTGATCGAGGACCCACAGCCGATCGTCCGCCGCGACAAGATAAACCTCCTCGCACCCTCTGGTCGCGATGCGAAGCGATTCGATATCGCGAACATCGCCGCGCACGATATCGCAATCGATTCCGTGCAGCGCCGAGATGTCGGCATTCTCACGCGCAAGCGCACGCACCCGGTCGCCTCGCTCAATCAGTGCGCGGACGACGTGCGATCCGAGAAATCCATTGGCACCGGTTACGAGAGAGGTTTTCGCCGCCATCGCATCAACTCCGTTCTAAGCAGCCGCGGCGATTGTTTCGGTCGCCCGGCTCGAAACCGCGGTGGCCGCGGTGCGCCCCGAGATCACCGCACTTTCGATCGTCGCGGGAAGACCAGTCTGCACCCAGTCGCCGGCGAGAAACAAATTCGGAACCGGGGTGTTCGAGGTCGGGCGCAGCAGAAACGTATCGGGCGCCGGCGCCATGGTGGCGTGTTTCTCCTTCATCACCAGCGCGCGCAGCAACTTCGCCTCGGCTGACGATGGAATCATTGTCTTCAGATCACTCAGAACGATGTCGAGCAATTCCTCATTGGATCGATCGATCAGTTTGCGCGCGCCGCTGATCACGAAGCTGAGATAGCCCGGATGACGCTCACCGCGCAGCTCGAAAATGCGCCGCTTGTTGAATAACCATTGCGTAGTGGTGCCGATGAACCCCACGAAGGCGGAATCGGTGACGGCGCGATCGAACCACGCGTGAACGCAAATGATCGGCGAACTTTGCAGCTTCGCAATCGGTGCGAAAAACGGATCGCTCCGCAACGAGGTCGGAAGCAGCCTGGCCACCTGACGCGACCCAACCGCGCATATGATGTTCGCGGCGCCGAGCCGCGTGCCGTCGCGCAACTTCACCCGCACTGCCCGGCCGTTCTCGAGGTCGATCGATTCGACCGGGCTGCGCATCGACACCACGCCTCCGGTGCGCTCGATTAGGTCTGCGGCGCCGGTGCAGTAGAGATCGCTCAGCCCGACGCGCGAGTACACGAATGCGGAGTCGGAGCGCTTCGCAAAAAAAGCACGCTTCATGACCTCGGCGAGAAGCGCAGCGGAGGACACCTCGGGCTCGTCATTCAGGGTCGCGATCGAAAGTGGATACCAAAACGCCTGACGCGCGCGCTCGCTCTGCCCCAGCGAATCCATCAATTGTTCGACGGTCATTTTCTGAAGCGCCGAGGGCTCGCGGCGATGCATCGAGAGCAGCTTGAGGCCGCCCGTCATCACGCGCATGCGCTCGACCAGGTTGAGATGGCGGTAGCGCACCAGCGCGGCAGTCATGTGCAGAGGTCCCGGTAGATGCGCCGTCCGCAGCGTCGCGCGAGCGCCGCCGCGATCGAGTATTTCGATTTCGAGGTCGTTGTGGAAAACCAGGTTCTTCGTCGCACCGATGCGTTCGAGGAAATCCAGCGTCTCGGTATAACAGCCCATCAGCACGTGCTGGCCGTTGTCGACGAAGTCACCGCTCTCGGAATCCGCAAACGAATACGCGCGACCGCCGAGCGCCGGTTTGCTCTCGAGCAGCGCCACGCGAAAGCCCTTCTCCGCCAACGCGACGCCGGCGCTGAGGCCCGCGAATCCGCCGCCGATGACAATGACGTCCTTCGCTTCGATCATGATCAGCCTCGAAGCGACGCCAACCGCCCCGAAGCCCACGCCCGCCCCACCAGGTAGAGCTTAAGGGGAGCGGGCAGACTATGCCGGCGGTCGAGTACCCGATACTTCGATCGCACGATGCGATCGAGCAAGGCGCCGTAAATGAGCCGCATCGCCTCCGCAGTGAGCAGCGATGATCGATCTTCCGCGGGCAACGCCGCCTCGGCCTCGCGATAGAACTCCTGTGCGCGCGCGGCCTCGAACTCCATCAGTCGCACGAAGTTGGGGCTGTACACGCCATGCAGGATCTCATCCTCCGCGACGCCAAAATGCGCGAGGTCTTCCTGCGGCAGGTAGATGCGGCCGCGGCCCGCGTCTTCCTTCACGTCGCGCAGGATATTGGTGATCTGAAACGCGATGCCGAGCTTCTCGGCATAGGTGCGCGCGAAAGGATTAGTGTAGCCGAAGATCTCGATGCAGATGAGTCCGACCGCCGACGCGACCCGGTAACAGTACAGTCGCAGCTCTTCGAAATTCGCGTAGCGTTTGCGGGTAAGGTCCATCTCCACGCCCGCGATGATTTCCTCGAAATATCTGCGCGGAATGTTGAAGTGGCGAGCGCTGTCGGCAAGCGCACGTGAGATCGCACGCGTCGGCTTGCCCCCGTAAACGCGATCCAACTCCTCGCGCCAGCGGCGCAGCAGCGAGGCCGCGTCACCCGCGGATTCATCGTCTGCGATGTCGTCGATGAAGCGGCAGAACGCGTACACCGCGTGCAGCGCGCGCCGGCGCTGCGCCGGCAGCAGCATGAAGGCGTAGTAGAAATTCGACGATGATCCGCGTGTGATTTCCGCGCAGCGCGTGTAGTCGGCCTCAAGGCTGTTGGCGCTGCCGTTGCCCGCCGCCATGTCCGCCTCCACATTCATCCCGGCAAGCGTCCTCGAAGCGCTTTCCAGCCCACGTCGAAGTAGTCGAGCTTCGTCAGTTTTGGACGCCGGTTGAAGACATCGTAGCCCACGCGCTCGATTGCATGGAGGATCGCGAGGCCGCCACCGGCGAACATCAGGATGTCGCTCCTCAGCCGGCGATCCACGAGACGATGCAACTCGGCGCCGCGGCGCAGCAGGTCGCGCGCGAAGCCGACCTCATGACGCATCAGCGCAAGGAACTCCGGCGTTGCGACGCGCCGGTTAAGGTCCTCCGGCGTTACGCCAAAAGTCCGCATCGCCTCGCGCGGGAAGTAGATACGATTGTTGTCCAGATCGATTGCGACGTCCTGCCAGAAATTCGCGAGCTGAAGTCCGCTGCACACGAGGTCTGACAACTGCTGCCGCTGGGCGTCGCGATAGCCGAACAGATACAGCACCAGGCGGCCGACCGGATTCGC
>JBGPMZ010000295.1:0-4486 GCA_041487255.1 Binataceae bacterium (SeqCode)
CTCCGCGAGGGCCTCGATTTGCCTGAGGTGTCGCTGGTCGCGATCCTCGATGCCGACAAGGAAGGCTATCTGCGCTCTTCGCGATCGTTGATTCAGACGACTGGCCGCGCGGCCCGTCACATCAACGGCAAGGTCATCATGTATGGCGACAGGGTGACGGACTCGATGAAGTTCGCGATCGACGAAACGTATCGACGGCGCGCCAAGCAACTCGCGTACAATGAGGAGCACAACATCACGCCCGCGAGTATCAGCAAGGCCATCGATGCGTCGCTGGTCGAGATGTACTCGCCGGAATGGGCGGTGGTGCCGGAGATTGATGGCGACGGCAAGCTGTCGAAGGAAGATGACTTGCCGGCGCATGAGATGTCGGATCACATCACCGATTTACGGCGCCAGATGATGGAAGCGGCCAACGCGCTGGAATACGAACGCGCCGCGGAATTGCGCGATCGCATCAAGAAGCTCGAGCGCAAGATCTTCGGCCAGGCGATGGGCACCGCGCGCGCGCCGGCGCCTCCCTCGTTGCCGCCCGGCTCCGCGGGCACCGGCGCGATCCGTGCGAATCGCGAGCGGATGGAGCGCCAAAAGCCTCCCGAGACGAGCATCCAGGGAATGCGCACGCGCGGGATGCGCAAGGACAAGGGCTCGTCGGGTGCATCTCCAGCGAAACAGGGCCGCCTCAAGCTGATCCCCGACGCCCCGAAGTAGCCTCATACGCTGAAAGGGCTCGCGCCTCGCTCTGCTCACACCGTTCGCCGAGCAACTACGGGCTGCGACAAGCATTGCTTGTCATCGCAAAGAAATAATTGGACTTAGGTTGGGCGGGTGGATAGAATCTCGATTCTCTTGACAAATAGTCAACCATCGTAACGACGGGTGGTCACTACCGCGGGTGGGCAGGTTGGTCATCGGAAGGGCCAGGGTTCTGGGAAGAGAATGTCGTGGAATTGACGATTCAGCCATTTTTTGGCGCTTTAACGTCCCGCTATGACGTTTTGGGCTTGGCCTTTTGCAGCAACGGACTAAAATCTCCTTAACCAGACTGCGAGGTGGCAGCTATGCGAATCTTGCTTCAGCCGCCCAGACCCGATGCCCCCAGCTTCGAAGTCGACTTCGAAATCCAGAAGGCACTGGTCGCACTTCACGGATCCTCAATCAGAATTCGCGGTGCAGGAAGATTCGGCGACGGAGCCGCCGCCATCGTGCTGCAACGCGAGACCGACGCGAGCCGCGCGCTCGCCGCGTTAAGGGACGCCGGCATTCGGGCCTCAACCTCGTAGGGCGCGCCGCCCGGATGGGCGCGCTCACGCCCCGAAGTGCGTCCCCGAGGTGCCTCGACGATAGCCGGACTTTTTGCGGGATTTTAAGGACGTTCCGCCACCGTGCTATAACCTCTGGATGCCATCCATCCTCGAGCGCTTCCATCCGGTCGTCCGCACCTGGTTCGAGCGCCGCTTCAACGCTCCCTCGCGCGCGCAGGAACTGGGATGGCCCGTAATCGCCGACGCGAACCGCGATCCCAATCACGACGTGCTGCTGTGCGCACCCACCGGCAGCGGCAAGACGCTGGCCGCGTTCATGTGGGCGATCAATCGCCTCGTGGTCGAGGCCGAACAGGGCGCGCTTCAGGATGAAGTCTCGGTCCTCTATGTCTCGCCCTTGAAGGCGCTGGCCAACGACATCCGCCTCAACCTCGAGGAGCCGCTCGAAGGCGCCACGGCAGTGGCGCTCGAGACCGGAATCAAAATCGCACATATCCGCGCCGGACTTCGCACCGGAGATACGCCCGCCAACGAGCGCAGCGCGATGCTGCGCCGTCCGCCGCATATCCTGGTCACCACGCCCGAGTCGCTCTTCATCTTGCTCACCTCGGCGCGATTCCGTGACAAGCTCAAGTCGGTGCGCCACGTGATCGTCGATGAGTTGCACGCGATCGCGGGCAACAAGCGCGGCGCTCATTTGATGCTCACGCTGGAACGCCTCGAACGAATGGTGATGGCGACCGGGGCGCCACGCCCGACGCGTATCGGGCTTTCCGCGACGCTCAATCCGATTGAGCGGCTGGCGGAGTTTCTCGCCGGCGCGGAAGTCTCGCGCGAGGGCGTCCGCACGCCGCGCCCCATCAAGATTGTGCGGGCCGACGATCGCGCGCGTCATATGGATCTGCGCGTCGTCACCCCCGGTCCGGAGCTGGGGCCCATCGCGACGCATCCGCATTGGGAAGCGCTGTACGACGAACTCGCGAAGCTAATCGGCGAGCACCGCACTACGCTGGTTTTCACCTTGAGCCGCCGCGCTGCCGAGCGCGTTGCGATCAACTTGCAGAAGCGACTCGGCAACGATGCGGTCATGGCGCATCATGGCAGCCTCGCGCGCAAGGAGCGCCTCGACGCCGAGCAGCGGCTCAAACGAGGCGAGCTGAAAGCGATCGTCGCTACGGCCTCGCTCGAGCTCGGGATCGATGTTGGCGCGGTCGAGTTGGTTTGCCAGGTCGATACCCCGAAGTCGATTTCAGCCGCGATCCAGCGCGTCGGACGCTCGGGGCACAGCCTTGGGGCGACGCCGAAAGGGCGTTTCTTCGCGATGTCGCTCGACGACCTCATCGAATGCGCCGCCGCGGTGCGCGCGATTGCCGCTGGTCGTCTCGACGAAGTGGAAATTCCGATGGCGTGCCTCGACGTCGTCGCGCAACAGATCGTCGCGATTGCGGCTGAAGAAGGCGCGGCCGGATTCGGGGAACATGAGCTGCTCGGCATCATACGCAGCGCCTACAACTTCGCTGATTTGACGCAGGACGCGCTTGGGTCACTTCTCAAACAAATGGCGTCCGAGCTCAACGAGCGCATCTACGGCGCGGCGCCGAAAATTTTCTACGATGCGCGGCGCGGTCGAGTGACCGCCAAGCGCGGTGCGCGGATGGCCGCGATCACCTCGGGCGGCACCATCCCCGAAAACGGCAACTACGACGTGGTCATCGAATCGCAAGGGCGCAAGGTCGGCGACGTCGAAGAAGATTTCGCGCAGGAGTCGGCGCGCAACGACGTGTTCACCCTCGGCTCGATGCCGTGGCAGATCAAGCGCATCTCGCGCGGGCGCCTGATGGTCGAACCCGCGCCGGGCGCGACCCCGACCTTGCCGTTTTGGCAGACCGAGGCGGCGGGCCGCTCGTGGGGACTATCAGCCGAGCAGAGCGATCTGCGGCGCGAGATCGCGAGCCGTCTCGAAGGCGGTAGCGATACTGCCGCCCGGACATTCCTCGAACACGAATGCCTGCTTGACGAAGGCGCGGCGCGTCAGGCGGTGGACTATGTCCGCCGCGGGGTGGCCGCTCTGGGAGTCGTGCCCGACGAGCGCACCATCGTAGTGGAGCGCTTCTTCGACGGCCTCGGCGGAACGCAGATCGTCATCCACGCGCCGTTTGGCATTCGCTTCAATCGCGCACTCGGCCTCGCGATTCGCAAGAAGCTCTGTCAGAACTTCGATTTCGAGATCCAGGCTTCCGCGATCGACGACGGGTGCCTGCTCGCGCTCAACTCGCGCCACAGCTTCCCGCTTGAAGACGTCCTCCACATGGTTTCGTCGCGCAACGCGCGCGACACGCTGACCCAGGCGCTGCTCAACGCGCCGATGTTCGAAACCCGCTTTCGCCACGTCGCCAGCCGCGCGCTTGCGATCATGCGCTCCAACAAAGGTGATCGCATTCCGCCCTACCTCCAGCGCCTTCGCTCGCAGGAGTTGCTCGCAGCGATTTTTCCGGGTCAGCAGGCTTGCTTCGAAAATCGTCCGCCCGCGATCGAGCTGCCCGACCACTACATCCTGACCGAGACGATTCGCGAGTGCCTCGAGGAATCGACCGACGCGGTGCGCATGGAAGCGGTGCTGCGCGGCCTTGAAGATGGTTCCATTCGGGCAATCACGGTCGACTCGATTTCGCCGTCGGTCTTCGCGCATCGATTGCTGCTCGCGTGGGACTACTCGTTTCTCGATGACGGCGAGCGCGCCAATCGCCGCTCGCGCACCGTGCAGATGAACCGTGGGATGGCCGAGGACGTTCTGCGCTCCGAAGACTTGTCAGAGATGCTGTCGCGGGAGGCCGTCGATGGCGTGGTCGGCGAGATCACCGGCGTCGCCGTGAATCGGCGCGCGCGTACACCCGACGAGCTATGTGAACTGATTCGTATGCATGGCGGGCTTGCACTCGATGAGATCGCGGAGCGTGTGCGCGGCGATGGCGTCGCGATGCTGGATGAGCTGCGCCGCGCGGGTCGCATCCTTGCGCTCCGGCCGACGCCAATTGCGCGGGAACTCCTCGTGACCTTCGAAGATGCTCCTCTATATATGAGTGCGTATCCCGAGGCTTCCGCGAGCGCTGAGATCGAGCTTATCGAGCAACCGGATCCCGATGCGTCGCGCGACGAGATCGTGCGGCGCGCCTTCAAGACCTCCGGCCCAGTCACTCCGCAAGAGATGGCGCAGCGATTGC
>JBGPMZ010000296.1:0-4475 GCA_041487255.1 Binataceae bacterium (SeqCode)
CTCACCACCCGGAAGAGGACTATGCTCGAGTCGAAACTTGTGGCCGAGCGCCTCCGAGATAATCTCGGAGGCCATCGCGTCGCGCGCCTCAATCTCGCGCCCGTCGGGCAAAGTGATTTTCACCGGTGGAAGATTCCCCTTCGTTGGTGTGCCCTCGTACTTCGCATGGAACTTGAGCAGACCGACGAATTTTTTCGCCGTCGCGATGCGCTGGTTGTCAAGCTCGCGCAGCGCCCACGCGCGATCGCCCACCACGCCACGCGAGGTGATGTGCAATTGCTCCAGCTGCTCTCCTTGCATCGATTTCACCGGGAAGCGCCACAGCGACTTCACGGTTCCGATTTTACGACGTTCCATCGCGCACCTCTTTTTCTACAGACCTTCTCGAATTTTTGCCTCTGACGATTTCTTGCCGCCCTTGTCCTCGCGCGGATGGGTCGCGTTGAAATCGCGAATCGCTTTCAGCACCGCGCCGCTCGCCGCCTGCATCAGCTCTCCCTTCCTGGCGGCGACGCGCTCCGCCGAGCGCTCGATCGGGCGAATCAGTCCTTGCACGCGCGGCATCACATAGCGCGCGATCATCTCATAGCTGCGCAGTTGCTGCACGCGGTTGGTCCAGTCATGCCCGAATGAGAGGATGGTGCCGAAGCCGCCCGAGAGTTCCTGCAACCTGGCGATCTTCTCGACCGCATCGTCGGGTGTGCCGATGATCGCGCCCCCGAACTCGGTCATCCGCTTCGCCGCTTCGTAGCCATCGGAGAACGGATGCCGTTGCGGGCTGCCGAGGATGCCGACGATGTACTCGTTCTGCCATCGCTTGAGTCCGTCGGCGACTTCGCGCAGCGCCTGCTCCTTCGAGTCCGCGATATGGAACGGGATCACGATGCGCCAGTCGCGGCGATCGATAGTGTGGCCGAATTCCTTGGCTGAGACCTCGCCGAAACGCCATTGCGTGGGGAGTGCCATCAGACCTTCTTCCGAGTAAGAGGCGATCGAGAGCACGCCGACGCCATACTTTCCGGCGCATTTCATGCCTGATGGTGAAATCGTCGAGGCGCAGGCGACCGGAATCCGGTCCTGGAGCGGGCGAATCTGCAGCGCCGCATCGTGCAACTCGAAGAACGATCCCTTCATGGTGAACGGCTCGTCTTCATTGAGCAGCTTCATGATAGCGCCGAGGCCTTCATCCATCCGATCGCGCTGCGTGTTGGGATCGATTCCGAGCATGAACGCGTCGGACGGAAGCGCACCGGGGCCGACCCCGAGCATCGCGCGGCCGCGGCTCATATGGTCGAGCTGAACGATGCGCTGCGCGACGTTGAACGGATGATGGTACGGAATCGAAACGACACCGGTGCCGAGGCGAATGCGTTTGGTGCGCATCGCGGCGCCAGCCAGAAACATCTCGGGCGACCCGATGGTTTCCCATCCGGCCGAATGATGCTCGCCAACCCAGAATTCGTCGTACTGCAGTTCGTCGAGCCATTCAGCCAACTCCAGGTCGCGCTCCAACTGCAGGGTGGGATGCTCGCCAATAGGATGATGGGGCGCCAGAAACACCCCGAAGCCGAGACGATTGTTCATTGCGTAACTCCTTCGCGATCGAGAATCACAGATGCCGCCGGGCTCGATAGCTGATCGCTGCGCTTATCGGCTCGCAAAGACGGCGGTGTGTGCGGAATCGAGATACTCGTCGAGGCGCGTGATCCTGCCGCCCTCGACCGTTGCGATGATACAAGCCGGCAGGGCGATGTCTTTGTCCTTGAAAAGTCCGCGCAGAACATGTTGCTGGACGAACCCGGTGGGCGTCGGCTGTAGACGAACGTCGGTGTATTTCACGTTCTTGATGTTGCTGACGACCCATTTCAGGACCGCGAGGTTTTGCGCAACGCTCTGCGCGATGCCGTCATTGTTATGCCAAATCTTCGCGTCGGCGGCGTAGATATTGCGGATCGCATCGACGTCGCCATTTTCAATCGCGCGGAAGAGCTTCTCCGCAATCTGGATCGATTGTTCGTTCATGCCGATGATTCCTTCCTATGCTGCTGCGTGCGGAGTAGCGGTGGCCGTTGGCATCGGAGCTGGCGGTGTCGAGGGGGCACTGACTGCCGGCGCTAGACCGAGAAGCGAAGGCGTCGCAGTCGGCACCGTCACTGTCGGCAGCGATTCGTTGGCGATCGGCGCAGGAGTCGCGCTCGCGCTTGCTGTTGGAGAGCTCATGAGGGCGGTTCCAACCCCGTATCCATACACCATTTTCCCGCCGAGCGATCCGATGTAGAGCAGCACGCCCGCCGAGATGATCGCGAAGATCAGGTAGACGGGGCGCGAGCCGGCAAAAAACCCAACTCCCTCTATCAGGATTCTCCACACTGCGAGCACGGCAAAGACCACCGCGAAATACTCGCCGAGCATCGCGTGCCAATGCAGCACGGCCTTGGCAGGCGCGGACATCGCGTTCCAGACGCGGTCGGCTTCCATGTCGCCGGTGAAGTATGATCCGCCGGCCGCGATGGCGCCGAGGATCATCAGAGTGAGGGCCGTGTATCGAAGCCAGGCGCGTGTGGGTGCCGCGCTGGCGATCAGATCGATGAGGACGCCGACGATTAGAAGCCCGATGGTGAAATGATCGACGACCGGGTGAAGATCCCATCGTTGCAGAGTCGCGAGGATAGCGTCCATCGATAAACGATTCTCCTGTTCGTCAGCGTGTTTGATTCGCGCGCGAACATTGAATCCTATAATGACCGCGCGACGCGGACAAAGCGGGATTATGGCGCGGTGGTCGAACTTTCCAGACCCTCGGAATCCTCCGAGTTGTCGGAGTCATCAGAGCTTGCGGAATTCTCGGAACTGTCGGGGGCGGGGACAGGCGAAATCGCCGCGGTTGGAACCGGCGTCGGTATCGGAGTAGGGACCGGAGTCCGCTCGATGGTTGGAGTCGCGGTCGGCTTCGGCGCGGGAGGCGGCGTTCTCGTCACTGCCACTGTAGTTGATACAGTCGGAGATGGAGACGCACTCGGCGTCGTTGTCGCAGTCGGCGATAGCGCGACAACTGGGACGGGTGATGCGCCGGGCGACGGCGAAGCGCCTGGTGCAGGCGGCGCGCTCTGGGGAGTTTGCGCGCGCACGTCGACGCGAACCTCGGTCCCGGTGACCGCGCTCCACGCGCGCTGGGTGAAGAAATATCGCGTCGCAGATTCGGGAGTCAGACCGGTAAAGCTGGGACTCCATTTTTCGTCGAGGGTGAACTCGGAGCTCTCGAGCAAGTTGGGCTGCTTCTCGCCGATCGCGGGAGAGACGACCATATCGGCATTCGCCGCGCTGTCGGCGGACTTCATGTCACGCAGGTACCATCGCTCGACCGGGCTTGGCTCCGTGAGAAAAACGGTTCCGCGATCGGTCACTGCCCGCTCGGCGTGACCGAACTCCTGCTCCGCAAGCATCGTGGTGGCCGGATCGGTCCAGTAGAGCAGCATGTGATGCGACCATGATGCTTCGCTGGGATCGGGCGCGACATGAACGAAGTTGATCGCGAGTTGCACATACATCGTGAGCAGGACGAGGAAGCCTACCGGGTAGCGGACGATTCGCCACACATCGGTGTGGTGCGCGCGCTCGATTGCGGCAGCTCCCATCAGCGCCGCGGGCACGATCATCATCACCAGCCAATCCTGGCGGCGTATGGGGTCGGCAATAAAAAACACCGCCGAGAATATCGTCCACAGAAATGCGATCGCGGCGATTCGCGAGCGGAGTTGGAACGCGACAAACGCGAGCAAGCCGAGCGCCCCGAAAATCGCTATCGCAAACTCATAGAATGCGAGCGCCGGAAGATAGAAGTTGAGGCCGCCGCGCAGGTCGGAATGGAGGACGGGGAGCCACTGCTGCATCGCGCCGTAAACGAACGGCAGCAACAGATTGCGCCGTCCGAAGGCGGATTCGAAGGTCGCCAACAGTCCGATGGCGATTGCCGCGCAGAAGATCAAATGCGCCGAGCGCCGCTCCCACCAGACCCGAAAGCGGATCATCGAGTTACGATGAAAAATCAGTTCGCATAGCCCCATCAGAACGAGAATCGCGACGAACATCGCGGCGATCGGGAACGCCATCGGCTCCGCCGAGAGCGCGAGCGCGATCACAATCGCCAGCCCCGCGACCTTCAGCGTGTCGCCCGCGCCGACCAGCGCGAACACCAGCGCGATCGCGATGATGACCATCGCGATTGCGGGAACCGTCGCCGAGGTGGAGCGCGAAAAATAGGTCAGCGTCGGCGACAGTGTCAGCATCGCGGCGAATGCCAGCGCGCCCGCGCGTCCGAGGTGACGCCGTATCGCGAAGGCGGCCGCGATCAGCAACAGGCCGAATATCGCGGCGATAATTCGCGCGCTGAAGTCGCTGCTCCCGAATGCGAGGAAGACGCCCGCCCGCAACGGATCGAGCCATCCCGAGGCGGGAGGATTCAGCGACATCACGCC
>JBGPMZ010000297.1:0-4467 GCA_041487255.1 Binataceae bacterium (SeqCode)
CATCCCTCGCGCTCCTCGTCGCCCACCGCGGGCACCACGAGCAAATCGCGCGCGCGTGTGGCGGCAACATAGAGCACCCGGGTGGCCTCCTCGTGCTCGCGACGGCCCTCATCTTCCTTGTTGTCGAGTAGCTCGAGAGGCGCATAGCCGGCCAGCCGTTGCGCGCAAAGGTTTTTTGCCGGATTCACGTGACGAGACGGATCGCGAGTTTCTCTACATGTGAGATCGGCGAGCACGACCACCGGAAACTCGAGCCCCTTCGCGCGATGCACCGTCATGATGCGCACTCCCTCGGTGCCCTCCTCGACCACCGGCACCTCGCTTGCTTCATCGCGCTCCGCCCGCGCCTCGAGTTCGTCGACGAAGCCGCGAAACGAAGTCGCGCCGCCACGGGCTTCATAGCGCCGCGCCATGTCCATCAGTCGCATCAGGTTCGCGAGCGCCTGCTCTCCAGTCGGCCAGATCGCAAAGCCTGCGTGGGCGCGCGTCTCGTTGAGCACGCGCGAGATCGTGTCGGCGATCGGTCGGCGATTCCTTCCGCGATGCAGGTCGCGCAATATTTCCAGCGCCTGACCGACCTGCCGCACCTCATCCGACGCGCCTGCTTTGAGTTTTCGGAACGGATGCAAGCTGCCTTGCTGCGTCTCACGATACTCAAGCAATGCCCCATCAGAGAGCGCGAACACCGGTCCGCGCAGCGCCGCGAACACCACCAGCTCATCGTCGGGACGTTCGATGGCGCCCAGCAGATTGCGAATCGCCTCGACCTCTTCGCGCTCGTTGAACGACCCGCCCTTCACCAGCACGTGCGGAAGATGGCGCGCCTCGAGCGCGCGAATATAAGGACGCGTCACATCGGTGCCGAAACTGTTGAGGCGCCGAAACAGGATGCAGATGTGGCGCGCCTCGATCGGCACGCGTTTGGCCGGCGCCTCGCGCTCGGTCACCGTCCATCCGCTCTGCTTGATCAGCCAGTGGACATAGGCGGCGGTCGCATCGGGCAGAGATTCGTCGATCTTCCATTGACGTATGTAGCGGCCGTCATCCGAGTACGGCGCGGGCACCGGAAGCACCACAACCGAGGGCTGCGTCTCGACGTTCTCGCGAAATTTCTGCAGCGGCACATACGCCGGCTGAGTTTCCGACTCGGCAGGCATCAGCGGCGCGATCGCGGCGTTGACCATCTCCTGTAGTTCCGCAGTCGCGCGAAAACTCACCGTGAGATGTTCGAGCGCCGCACCACGCGCGACCAGCCGGTTCTTGAGTCCCTGGTAGAGTGAAACGTCGGCGCGCCGAAATCGAGAGATGGATTGCTTGGGATCGCCGACGATGAACAGCTTTCCTGGAGTCGGGCGCACCGCTTCCCAATTTGCCTCGGCGGGACTCTCGGCGGACAGCAACAGGAGAATCTCAGCCTGGAGCGGATCGGTGTCCTGGAATTCATCGATAAAGATTTGCGTGAAGCGATGCTGAAGGTCGGCACGGACATCAGCATTGTCGCGCACCAAGTCGCGCGCAACCAGCAAGAGGTCGAGAAAATCGAGCACCCCGGCGCGCTGCTTGAGCGCCTCGTAGTACTCGATCACGGGGCGCATTTCCTCGCGTAGCAGGGGCGCCAGGTCTTGTCCCGCGGCCTCGCGAAATTCCTGCAGGCGGGTGTGCAGCGCACTACGCAGCGCGAGGACCTCGGCGCGCGGCCGCTCCCCGAACATCTCGCCGCGGCTGCCCCAATTGAATTTGTTCTGGTTGCGAATCAGCCCGCAAAGCACGTGCTCAAGCGCGTCGTAATCGCGCTCGCGTTGCGGACCTTCGAGGCGGGTGGCTTCCGCAACCGGCCGGCAGATCTCGTCGAGCGAGCGGCGCAGCCAATCCTCGGGACGCCCGTCCGCCGCGAGGCGCGCCAGCTTCTCGATGTCGTCGACGATCCGATCGATCTCGCGATCGCGATCGAATTGGACGCGCTCCCACGACGCCTCGAAGTCGCGCCACTCGCGCAACGCATTCGCAGCGCCGCGCGCGATCGGACGCGGCCCCTCTCCTTGGATCGCGTCACGCCGCCGCAGCAGGCGGCGCATACCTGGCCCCGGAACTTTCAACGTTTCCTCGAACCAGCGCTCGAATGCGCCTTCGAAAAGAGCCGTCGCGACGTCTTCGGGGGCAACCTCAAACGCCGGATCGACCCGCGCCTCGACCGGGCGTTCGCGGAGCAAGTCGGCGCAAAAGGAGTGGATGGTGCCGATGCGCGCTTCTTCCAGCTCGGGCAGCGCATCAAGAAGATGGTTGCGCTCGGGTTCGGTGAAGGCTTCCTCATCGTGGCGGGCGCGCTCGATCTCCTCGCGCAGCCGAAGCTTCAACTCACCCGCCGCTTTTTCGGTGAAGGTCACGGCTACGATAGTGGCCAGACGCGCGCGCCCCGAGGCGATTACCGCGATGATACGATTGACCAGCTCGGTGGTCTTCCCGGTGCCGGCCGCGGCCTCGATGATCAACGTGGTATCGAGGTCGAGCCTGATGCGATCGCGCACCCGCTGGTCGGCCGGCGGCGTCATGGTTTGCCTCGCAGGCTCCACAGCGGGGCAACGCGTTGTGCCTCTTTGGTTTTGGGCGCGGCGCCGTTGGTTGCGAGGCCGCCGGCCTTGATGCGCATGCGCTGCTCTTCGTAAGGACCGCATACGCGGCGGAAGTTGCACCAGTTGCACTCGCGAGGCTCAGGAACCGCAGGTAGAAATCCCGCCTTGAGCGCACCGTCGAGCGTCGCGATCAAATCTCGCGCGGCGGCGCGCGCGGTCTCATCGATCTCGACGATCCGTTCCTCATAGTTGCCGGTCGCAGTGCAGTAGTAGAGACGGCCGCTGCGCACCGGCTCGGCGAGCAACCGCTCGGCCGCCAGCGCATACAGCACCGGCTGAAGGATTTTGCCTCCGGCGATGACGAAGTTTTTCTGCGCGCGCACCTTGCCGGTTTTGTGGTCGGTTACTCGCAACGCTCCGTCAGCGGAGCGTTCGATCAAATCGATGGAGCCTCGCAGCTTCAGGCCGCCGGCAATCTCAATCGGCTCGGTCGAGCTCGCGGGATCGGCCTGGTCGCGATTCTTGAGCCCGAACGCCAGCTCGAAGCGTTCGGGACAAAACTTCTGCGGATCTTGAGACGCGCGCCGGAGCCACTCGCGAAGGTCGGCGCGAATAGCATCGATGCCGTCCTTCCACACGCGCTCGATAGCCGGTGCGAGGTCGTCGCGCCACCGTTCCGCCACTTCATCCACGAGATGCTCGAGTTCCGCCTGTGCCGCATCGAGGTTCGCGGGCGTGACTGGAAGCAGGCGCAGATCGCGAAGCTTGGTGAGAACCACGAACTGAATCTCGTGCGTCAGGCTGCCGCGCGTAAGCGGATCGATCGCTTCAAGCGCTTCGGATTCTTCGCGCGGTTCGAGGCGAAAGATCGCTTGCAGCACGAACTTGTACGGGCACTTGGAAAAATTCTCCAGCGCGGTAGGCGAGTAGGCGCGGCCGTTTGCAGCCGCTGAGATCTGATGGCGCTGGAGCGCACCCATTGCGCCGGGACCCGGATCGACGAGGCCATCGGCGCTGGTCCACTTCGGTCGCCATCGCCGCGCGCGAGCGCGCAATGCCCGCGGCAGATGCGGATTCGACTCCTCATTCAATAGATAGTGCGCGGCGCCGATGGTCTCCTCGGGATTCTTGCCGACCAGTTTGTTGAGCACCGCGAGATCGAACTCCGCCGTGTCGATTGCGACGTTTTCATTCTCCGGCGCAGGCCATCCCAGCCGCGTCGCCTGCTCGCATGCGGCCCGACGCGCGAGTTCAGCGAATCCGGGGAGGCGCCCCTCGGCGGCACGCATCAGTTCCAGTGTGTAGAATGACGGTACGCGCGGACGTCCCTGGTCGAGATCGACTCGCGGGTATGAGAACATCGCCGACCGTGTCGCAGCTCCCGCGGCGAGGCGCAGCGCCAGACGTTCCGCATCGGATCGCGCCGATTGGGTTTTCAAATCGGTACTGACCTTGCGGCGGATCGCATCTGAGAGAATCGGATCCTCGGTGAGCTTTTTCGGAAACATCCGCTCGGCCAGCCCGGGGATGATCACGAGGTCGAATTCCATCCCGCGCGCATACCCGGGCGGTGCGACGAACACGCATCCATAGCGGCGGCGCGACGGGGGCGCTTCAAGGCGGCCCAGCCGCTCCGACAAAACGGTGATCACCTCGTCGAGGCCAAGCGGACCTACCGGCGCCATCGGCTCCAGCTCCGCGAGAGCCTTGAGAACCGGCCCCGAATCGCGCACCGCGAGCATCGTCAGCTCGCGCAGGTAGTCGAGCCATCCTCGCCACGTAGCGCTGGTCGGATGCGCCGCGAGTTTGTCGATGACAGGGAGCGCGACGGTTTTGAGATGATCGAGGTCGATGAGCTGGCGATCGATCCAACCGCCCTCTTCTGGAGGAAGCTCGC
>JBGPMZ010000298.1:0-4465 GCA_041487255.1 Binataceae bacterium (SeqCode)
CACCTACGCGGATGCGATTTCGGTGTTGAAGCGCCGTCAACTCTGGGGCCGCGCGCCCGAAACGATTCGTGACCATCTCGAACGTGGCAACGCGGGCGAAGTCGCCGAGACTCTCAAGAGCGATGATCTGATTTTCGACAAGGTCACGAATGTCATAATCGGCAGCAATCAGACCGCGCTCGATGCTGCTGAAGTTGCGGCACGCGCTCTCGGCTATATCGTCACCCAGGCTCAGGAGCTCCGTGGTGAGGCCAACGACCTCGGGCGCGCGCTCGCCATTCAGATGATCGCGATCCAAGGCGAACATGTTTGCATGATCGCCGGAGGTGAGCCGGTCGTAACCGTGCGCGGCTCGGGCAAAGGCGGGCGGGCGCAACAAACCGCCCTCGCGCTCGCGATGGAACTGTCGCGCGAATCCAGTGATCGTCGAATCGCGGCGCTGGTCGCGGGAACCGACGGCATCGATGGTCCGACTGATGCCGCCGGAGCGTTCGCGTTCCCCGATACCGTCGCGCGCGCGAGAGAGGCCGGCCTCAGCCCTGAAACCGCGCGGTCGCGCAACGACGGCTACAACTTCTTCAAAAGCATCGGCGACCTTTTTGTCCCCGGCAGCACCGGCACGAATGTCACGGACATCTTCATCGGGCTGATAAATTACTGAGTTGCAGTAATCGACTGAGTGAGGCCCGAAGGGGGCGCGAAGCGCCGCGCGGCAGGCGCTTCCGAGGCGATATCGTTTCCGACTTATGCGCGGGCCTGGTCGGCGGCCTCGGCGTGGTACCGGGTGCGAACTATGGTGACCGGGGTGCGATCTTCGAGGCGGTGCATGGAACGGCCCCGGACATCGCGGGGAAGAACCTCGCCAACCCGGCTCGGCATCCGATCACAAAGCAAGGAAGAATTGGTCCTTGCCGATGGCAGCAGGATCGTTCGGCGAAAAGGCTTCGCGCTGTTCAGATATCAGAAGCGGATCGGCGGCGCCGACGTAATTTTCGGAGAGCCCGGCGATAGCACTCTGCTCGGAGCGTTTACGCTCGAAGCCATGGGCTTGTCTCTTGATCCATTGCGACGCGAGTTGAAGCCACTCCCAATGATCCTCGGCGGGGTGGCGATCAAACCATTCAGTAACGCCGTAGCACAGACTTCAGTCTGTGTATCCGACATTCAGATTCCCAAGATGACAGACTAAAGTCTGTGCTACATACAGACGCGGCTAATGGCACACTCCGCATAGCGCTTTTACCCGCTCGCGCGGTCCAGTATTAATTACGGTCTCTATGAAGAAGATCGTGATGCCCGGCGAGGTGGACCATCGCGTTCCGCCCGGACAATATCTCACCGATAAATTTCCAGTTCTCAGCTATGGCCCCGCACCACGCTTCAATCCCGACAAGTGGGACTTCCGCGTGGTTGGTCTGATCGAAAAGCCGCTGCTCTTCAATTACCAGCAATTTCGCGCGCTGCCACAGACCAAACAGGTTTCGGACTTCCATTGCGTGACGACGTGGTCGCGCCTCGACAACGTATGGGAAGGTGTCGCGGTCAAGGATCTGATGGCGATGGTAAAGCTGGCGCCGTCGGCAAGCCACGTGGTGATTCATTGCGACGGCGGCTATACCACCAATCTTCCGCTGGATGCTTTCCTGGACGAGGACGTCATCCTCGCGCATCGCCATGACGGCCGCGACCTCGAGCCCGACCACGGATGGCCGCTGCGGCTGGTGGTTCCGAAGCTTTACGCATGGAAGAGCGCGAAGTGGCTGCGCGCCATCGAGTTCGCGGATCAAGACCGCCGTGGATTTTGGGAAGTGCGCGGCTATCACAACCACGCCGATCCCTGGAAGGAAGAACGATACTCATTCCAAGAGGACTCTGACTGACCTCGTCGCCGCCAGCCGGTTTCTCCCGTGACGAAAGCATTGCGCGGATGGGGCGCGAGGAATTCGATCTCTGCGTCATCGGCGGCGGCATCAATGGCGCCGCGGTGGCGCGCGATGCCGCGCTGCGCGGGCTCCGCGTCGCGCTGGTCGAAGCGGGGGACTTCGCCGGCGCGACCTCGTCGCGATCCTCAAAGCTGATTCACGGCGGCTTCCGATACCTGCCGCAATGGCAATTCCGAATGGTTTATCACGCGCTGCGCGAGCGCGAACGCCTGCGGCATCACACCGCGCCTCATCTAGTGCATCCGATCAGATTTCTGTTCCCGATTTACCAGGGTCGAGGATTCGGCCGCCTGACGATAGACATGGGGCTGTGGCTGTACGACCTTTTCGCGCGCACGAGGTGGTCGGAACGTCATCGGGTTTTGAGCAGCAAAGCGGCGCTGGAGCGCGAGCCCGCGCTGGCCACCGCCAACCTCACCGGCGCGGCGCTCTACTACGATGCGTGGGCCGATGACGCGCGGGTTACGTTCGAGAATGTCCTCGACGCGGGACTGCATGGCGCGGCGGTCGGCAACTACCTGGTGGTTGAGAAATTCGCGAAGAATGCCGATCGCATCGTGGCGGCGCGTGTGCACGACAGCATCAACGATCAGCGGATCGACATTCGCGCGGGCCACTATGTGAATGCGGCTGGGCCGTGGGTCGATGACATCCGCAAGATGGATGATGCTGCCGCGAAGGCGAGCGTACGGCTTACCAAGGGCGTGCATCTTGTATTCCCGATACGCGCGTTGCCGGTGCATGAGCCGATTGTGCTGAGTGACGACGCGAACCGAATCGTGTTCGTCATACCGCATGATCGTTACGTGCTGGTCGGTACCACCGACACCGATTTCGTCGGCGATCGGCGCGCGGTCGCGGCGGATCCGAGCGACATTGGGTATCTGCTGAAGGTGCTTCGCGAAGGTCTCCCGAAGATCAAGCTGACCGAAGACGACATCGCATCGAGCTTCGCGGGACTGCGTGCGTTAGTGATCGGCGGCGATGACAAATCGCCCTCGGCGGTGACGCGCGAGGAGACCATTCTCGAAAGCGCATCGGGAATGCTGACCGTCGCGGGCGGCAAGCTGACCACCCATCGCGAGATCGCGGAGAAGGTGGTCGATCGATTGATGAGGAAGCTCGGGCGAAGCATCGGAGCCAGTCCGACCCGGACCGAACCGCTTCCAGGCGCGCGCGAGGTCGCCGAAAACGACAGTTTCTACGCATTATTCACCGGCGATCTGGCGAAGTTCCTGGACGCTCGCTACGGAACGCGCGCTCGCCTGGTTGCGCGCATCGCCGCCGAGCGCCCCGAGCTTGCCGCTCCGCTCGCGCCGGATTGCCCCGCCATCGGTGCGGAAGTTATCCACGCGATTCGCAATGAGATGGCGCATTGCGTGGCGGATTTTCTGGTGCGGCGAACCTCGTTCGTTTGGCGATATCCCATCGAGGCGGAGGCCGCGGCGCCGGCGGTCGCGCGAATCATGGCGGCGGAACTAGAATGGGATTCGGCGCGCGAGGAAGCTGAACTTTTGGGATTTGTCAGCGACCTGAAGCGGCGGCGCGGCTTGACGGATTTGCGATGGCAAAGCGAGAAACTCGCGAACAGTTGAAAGCGCGCGCCGCGCGTCTCTCCGAGGCGCTCGCGAAGTTGTATCCCGAGGCGCGCATCAGCCTCAACTTCAAGACCCCGTGGCAATGTCTCGCCGCCACGATCATGTCCGCGCAGTGCACCGACGAACGCGTCAATCAGGTCACGCCCGCGCTGTTCGCGAAGTATCCCGATCCCTCCGCGATGGCGGCCGCCGATCCGCGCGAGGTCGAGCAGATGATCGTCACGACGGGTTTCTTTCGTCAGAAGACCAAGTCGCTCAAAGCCGCCGCGCAGGACCTCGTCGAGCGCTTTCACAATCAGCTTCCCGACACGATGGAGGATCTCGTCACCCTGCGCGGCGTCGGGCGCAAGACCGCCAACGTGGTGCTCGGCCATGTGCATGGGAAGCCCGGCCTGGTCGTCGATACGCATGTGCGGCGGGTTTCGTCCCGCCTCGGACTGACGAAAAGCCCCGAGCCCGAAGTTATCGAGCAGGACTTGTGTGTGCTTCTGCCGCCTGCTGATTGGACGCCCTTTTCGATGCGCCTCATTCTGCACGGGCGGCAGGTTTGCCAGGCGCGCAACCCGCGGTGCGCGCAATGCGCGCTGCTTCCCGATTGCCCGCAGATAGGCGTCAAGGTCGCTGCTTCGAAGCCGTCCGCGGCTCGCAAACGCACGCCTGCTACCGCAAAATAACCCGCGATGGCTGACCTCATCCTCGCAATCGATCAGGGCACGACGGGCACCACGGTGTTCGTCATCGACGCGCACGGGAAAATTCGCGGCCGCGCGTATGGCGAGATTCACCAGTTCTATCCCAAGCCAGGATGGGTCGAGCACGACCCCGAGGAGATCTATCGCTCCGCGGTCACGCTTTCGAAGAAGGCGCTCAAGGCGGCGCGCGCGCAAGCCACCGACGTTGCGGCAATCGGCATCACCAATCAGC
>JBGPMZ010000299.1:0-4438 GCA_041487255.1 Binataceae bacterium (SeqCode)
AGATTCGATCCATCTCGGCCTTCGACGAATACCGATAGAGACCCGAGTGAGCCTCCTCGAGCGCCTTGCGCATCAGGTCGAAATCGGCCTGCGTCTCGGCAGGCGGCAGCGCCTCCGCAACAAGGGGAATCAGAGTCCCGGATAGGACAGCCGAGTTGGCGTGCGGACCGGCGACTCCGGCCAGCAGACTGATCAAGGCCACTAGAAAGCCGAGCGACAAGACGTTTCGCATACTTCACCTTTCGAAGGAGCCTCCACAACCACGTAGTGGTTGCATGTTTATAGCCAGCACGCCGCGCGCGAATGCTCACTCCTTTAGGAGTGAAATGTCTTCGGCTGCAAACCGCTCACATGGAACTCCTAACGGAGTTCGCATCCTCTCAGCCTCTCGCTCCTATAAACATGGAACTCCTAACGGAGTTCTGAAGGATTGAAGATCGAGCGTGATCCCTCAATCCAACCTCTATCTTCGATCCTCCATCCTCTATCTTCAGCTTCGCTTGCTTAGTGTTTCTCCAGTCGGATCGAGCCGTCGCCAGTTCTCAAGGAGAGCAATTTGCCGCCGCCGTTGATTTGACCGTGAACCTCTCTTTTGCCCTGACGACCCGAAACCATGACCGGCATATCGAAATCGATACTTCCGTCATTGGTGTGTAACTCGACATCCGCTGCGATCGTTGCCGGCAGGCGCAGAGTCAGATTACCGTCACCTGTGTTCAGCCGCCAATTCGCCTCCAGTTTCGAGCCTTCAATCGCCATGGCTTCGATTCCGCCGTCGCCCGTCTTTACATCCAGCACGTCGAAGCGTCCGTTAACCCGAACGCGGCCATCGCCCGTTTCCGCGCGAAGTGAGCCATCGATCCCGGTAAGCTCGATGCGCCCGTCGCCGGTGTGCAGGGTGAGGTCGCCTTGCACATTACGCATATCGATATTGCCGTCGCCTGTGCTTGCGCGCAGCGTTCCTTGTAACTCGGACAGGTTGAGGTTGCCGTCGCCGCTTCGCAAGAGGACCGTCCCTTTCACGCCTTGCACATCCACATTGCCGTCGCCCGTGTGTAAATCGAGGTCGGCATCGCGCGGAACTTTGATTTCGATATCGACGCGCCTGTTGCGCCAGTTCACCTGAAACGCGTGGCGCGGGAAGCGAACTTCGATGTCGATCTGGTCGCCGGTTTGGCGGTCGACGATGTTGATGCCGTCACCACCGATCTTCCAACCCTGGGTTGTGATTCGCGCCTCGACGGTCGAACATTCGCAGGACGTCACGCGAATGTTAGCGTCGCTGGTTTCGATGCGAAGCTTGGCTGTTCGTTCGGTGTTGAAACTCTTCGTCCATTCGTCCGTGGAACTCGACGGCAGGACCGATAAAAGCATCATGCAAACCATCAAAATCATGAGTTACCTCCAGAGAGATTTCCGATTGGCGATTTCCGATTGCCGATTCGGCGATCAGGAATCGCAAATCGCAAATCGCAAATCGGAAATTGAATATTCACTCACACCGCAGCGCCTCCATCGGATCCACTTTCGCCGCCCGCCGCGCCGGCAGATAGCACGCAACCACCGCCGCCAATAGAAGCAACGAAGCGATCACGGCGAAGGTGATCGGATCCGTCACGCTGACTTTGAATACAAGGCTCGACATGAATCGCGTCAATCCGATTGCGCCTGCAATGCCTATCCCAAGCCCGATCAGCGCGGGAATCATGCCCTGTCCAACCACAAGCTTCAACACGTCGCGTTGCTCCGCGCCCAACGCCATGCGAATCCCGATCTCGTGCGTCCGCTGGCTAACTGAGTATGAAATCACACCGTAGATTCCGGCCGCCGCAAGCGCCAGCGCGATGCCCGCAAAGATGGCAAGCAGCCATGTGCTGAAGCGCTGAACGGCCATCGTGTCGGCCAGCACCTGCTCCATCGTCTTCACTCTGGTCACCGGCTGATTGGCGTCCACGGCCCACACGGCGCTGCGGACGGCGGTTGCAAGCCCGGCCATACCGGACTCCGCGCGCACCACCAGCTCGATCGAACGAGCGTCGTCAGACATCAAGTCCCTGAGGGTCACACCGGCTCTCGTCTTGATCGGCTCGCCTAGCTGAAGATGAGGCACGTAGAGCGTGGGCCTCGGCGGCGTATCCAATCCTCGCAGCCGCACGTCGCCCACGACTCCAACTACGGTCATCCAGGGCGATCCAAACTCCTTGTTGCCCCACTTGATTCGATGCCCAAGCGGGTCATGATCCGGCCAATACCGTTTCGCCAGCGAATCGCTGATGACCACGACAGCGGGCGCGCCGTCTATGTCTCGTTCGTTGAACTCGCGTCCCGCCGCCAGCGGGATTCCGAGAGCGTGGAAGAAGTCGGGGCTCGCTTGCTGCGAAACGATCGACACCGTCTGGTCACCGGACACCGAGGAATCAATCGTGTAGCCAAAACTGTTTATGGATCCGCCATAGGGAAGCGCAGTGACCGTGCCCGCATATTCAATGCCCGGCACGGCTTCGACTTGTTCGAGCAGTTGGCGGTGAAACGTGATCACCTGCTCCGGCTGAGAGTACTTCTGCTTGGGCAGGCTTATGCTCATCGTCAGCACGTTCTCGGGGTGCAGCCCGGGATCAACCGCGCGAAGCCTGAGGAAGCTGTTGATCAACAGCCCCGCGCCCACCAGCAGCACAAACGCGAGAGCCATCTCCGAAACCACCAGCAGATTGCGAGTTCGACTGCGTCGCACGCTGCCTGAACTGCGCCCGCCTTCTTTGAGCGCGTCGTTAAGATCCGGCTTCGACGCTTGAAGCGCCGGCGCCGCACCGAATATCAAACTGGTCACGATGGACGCCGCGAATGTAAACAACAGCACTCGCGCGTCCAGCCCGATTGATCTCGCGCGAGGCGCGGACATCTGTTGAGCGGCAGCCGACAGGAACTCGATTCCCCAAAGCGCAAGCAGCAGCCCCGCCGCGCCGCCCGCAAGTCCCAGCACCAGGCTCTCGATCAGCATCTGTCTGACCAATCTCCATCGGCTGGCGCCCAGGGCTACCCGGACCGCAATTTCCCGCTGACGCGCCGCCGCTCGCGCCAGCATGAGGTTCGCCACGTTGGCGCAGGCGATCAGAAGAATGAATGCGACCGCGCCGAGAAAAATGAGCAGCGGCTTCTTGACCTCTCCGACGATCTCCGCGTGCAGTGGAAACAGCGCGGCGCCGGTCCCTTCGTTTGACTTCGGATACTCGTTCTCGAGCTGCGCGGCAATGGCCGTCATCTCAGCGCTCGCCTGATCCATTGAAGCGCCCGGTTTCAATCGGGCGAGCACCTTGAGATAGTGACTGTTGCGCAGCGTGAGCTCCTCGGGAGTAAAGACAAGAGGAGTCCAGATCTCCGACTCTTCATTCAACGGCAACGCGAACCCCGCCGGCATCACGCCGACCACAACGTAGTCCTGGTTGTTGAGCGTTATCGAACGTCCAACGATCTCGACGTCGCCGCCAAAGCTGCTCTTCCATAGATGATTGCTTATGACTACTACTCGCTGATGACCGGGTTGATCCTCGTCCGTAGAAAACACTCGCCCAACCTCGGGCTGAACACCGAGCAACGGGAAGAGGCCGGCCGATACGCGCGCGGCGCGAATGCGTTCAGGTTCAGCAAGCCCGGTCAGGTTGACGCTGGCTCCCGCGTACGCGGACATTTCTTCGAAGACCTGGCTGCGGCTTCTCCAATCGACGTAGTTCCCGGCCATCACCGAGTCGTGATCCTCGCCCTTGCTCAGGTCCCGCTCCCACGCGGCTACCAGCCGCTCTGGATGATCAAAGGGGAGGGGCCTGAATATAACGGCATCGACCACGCTGAAGATCGCGGTGTTGGCGCCGATTCCTAGAGCTAATGCGAGAACCGCAACAGCGGAGAACCCAGGATTCTTCAACAGCAGTCGAACGCCAAAGCGCAGGTCTTGAATCAGTGTTTCCATAATCACTCCAGGGTTGAGGTTCAGAGTTTCTGGTTTCTGGTTTGTGGTTTCTGGTTACAATACTGCACGGAAACCAGAAACCGAGACCGAAGACCAAAAACTAGAACCGAGAAACCACAAACCAGAAACTAAAAACAAGAAAACCGGGCGCCAGAGACTATTCGTACCGTAGCGCCTCCATCGGATCGATTTTCGTCGCGCGGCGCGCTGGCACGAAACAGGCTCCCACAGCCACTCCTAGCAGCACCAGTGAAATGAGCACAAACGTCGCCGGATCGGTGGCGCTCACACCGAACAACTGGCTCGAGATCACGCGAGTCAACGCGAAGGCCGCTGCCAATCCGATCGCGACGCCGGTCACTGCCAATATCACGCCCTGTCCCACCACAAGCTTCAGGATGTCACGCCGTTGAGCGCCTAGCGCGAGGCGAATGCCGATCTCATGCACGCGCTGGCTGGCCGAATAGGAGATGA
>JBGPMZ010000300.1:0-4432 GCA_041487255.1 Binataceae bacterium (SeqCode)
CGACATCCTCAAGCAGATGGGCCTCCTGTAAGCAGCCTTCGAGGTTTCCACGCTACTGGAGCCCGTGCGCTACCACTCACGGGTCCGCCACGAACCGCCCGATTTTCTGATGCCGCGCCTCCTCGTCCGGTACGCGTAGACTCGACGATCGATGCACTGTCGGTCGCCTGATCGATCCCCATCCGCTCTTTTTCCTACCCCTCCCCCATCTGATTGGGGGAGGGGGCCCGGCGCAGTTCGTGGCGATGGCTGCGCGCACGAACTGTGACGGGTCGGAGAGGGACCTCAGCGCCGGATTCTTCGCTCTGCCTCCGAAAGCCAATCCCTCGAGTTAGGTGAGTGCCGCGCGCAGCCGGTCGCGATCGAAGCCGGCGATGAAAGTCTTTCCCGCGATCACCAGCGGGCGCTTGATGAGGTTGGGTTCGCGCGCCATCAGCTTGAGAGCCTCCGCCGCGGTGAGCTTCTTGTCACGCAAACCCATCGCTTTGTAGGCCGGGCTCTTGGGATTGAGAAAATCGCGCGGGTCGAGGCCGGCATCGCCAAACAGCGCCTTGAGCTCAGCTTCAGACAGCGGATGTTTGGCGTAGTCGCGCTCGTCGAGTTCGACGCCCAGATCATTGCGCAAGAAACTTCTTGCGTTGCGGCAAGTGGTTCAGGTCGATTTCCAGAGGAATCTGGCTTTTTTCATCGCAGATCAACCTCGGCTATTCGATGCTGGTGTCAGGTAGCGTCGAGGGGCCACCCGGGCGCCCCACCGAGCCGGCGCCTCGATCCATCGGTTGTCCACTACCCGCTGAAGCGGGAGGAGCGCCGGCCGCAGGCGCGGGAGCGCCCGCAGGCGCCGCCGTCATCGGCTGCACGCTGGTATCAGGCGGAAGTGGCGCGGTCTCGGTCGGCCCGCTGAAGTGAAGCGGTTCCTTGCCGGCGAGCATGTCCGGGGTGACGACGTAGTCGCCCCCGAGGGAACTGCGCCAGATGGTATTCGCGGTCTGCGTATTACCGGCGGTCAGCACCCATGCGCCGCCGCCTACCAGCCCGCCGAATAATGCGTAAATCAATTTGGCTGGAATGTAGAGGAGGTTACTCGCAAGTGATCCCGCACCGTATCCCACGCCGGCCCAGTTCACGCCGCCCTGATCCGGCTGCGGCACTTGAGCCGCCGGCTGGGAGTTGCTGGTTTGCGCGAAGGCGCTACCGGCCAGGTTGCCTGCCGGGATAGTCATCAGCAGTGCAAGCACGCCCGCTACGATTCTGGAATTGCTCTTGGTCCTCATCCGTCCTCCTGCCCCTCCCACTTGATTTTACTCTATTCCACTTTCACCACCGCGTCGCCAGGAATCAGCTCGAGCAGATGGCGAAAGGCACGCTCCAGGTATTCCTGGTCTTTCGACTCCAAAGTCAGCTTCACTCGATACTCCGGATGACCGATCTTTGGATACGATCCCAGCATCAAAAGCGGATATACCAACAGCGTTGCGTTCAGATGCTCTGCGAGCGAACTCTCGACGCTGCTAGTGTAAATTGCGCGCAGGAAATAGGGGTCGGCGCGCAGCCGCGGCTTGAGTGCGTTGAGCTTGCTCTCGAAGAGCTGGGGGATTCCCGGCAGCACATAAACATTTTCGACCTGCACGGTGGGAAACCGGATGTCACCGGCATCATTGAGCACCGCCCCTTCGGGAACTTCGGCCATCCGGAGGCTCGCGGCATTGACGCGTTCGCCCATATGTTTCTGGATGATGCCGGCCAGCTCGGGATGCTGGATCAGCTTGCGGTTGAACGCGATCGCGACGCCTTCCATCGTGATGTCGTCATGCGTGGGGCCGACGCCGCCCGAGGTAATCACCAAATCGAAGTGGCGCGAGCAGTACGCGACTTCTTCCGCAATCGCCGCCAGCTCATCCGGCACGACTGCGATCCTCTTCAGCTCGACCCCGAGGCCGCGAAGCTCGCGCGCGGTAAAATAAGCGTTGCTGTCCTGCACTTTGCCGGACAGAATTTCATTTCCGATGACCACCAACGCGGCGCTGCGATCGTGCATAGTCCCACCGCATTATCCTAACGCCGTCGCGATGCGGCAAGGCGCGCGCAGATGAGGAATCCACTAATTCCTGCCGGCCTGTTCGATGTCGCTCGCTTGGGCCTTGAGAAAATCCTTGAAGCGCTTCTTGAGCCGGTTCTCGATTTGGCGCACCCGTTCGCGGCTGATGCCGAATTGCTCGCCAATCTCCTGCAGTGTGACCGGGTCTTCGGCGAGCAGGCGGGCGCGAAAAATTTCCAGCTCCTTGCCTTCCAGGGTATTCACGAATTCGTCGACTTTGTCCTTCGCGAACCGGCGGAACTCCTCGCTTGCGGTCGCCTCCTCGGGATTGCTCGAAGGGTCGCTATCGGGAAGCACATCGAGCAGCCGGGTGTCTTCCGTATTGGGCACCGGCTGATCGAGCGAAACCTCGCTCTGCGACATCCGCTCCTGCATCTCGCGCACTTCGCTCTCCTTGACGCCCATGCGTTGCGCGATCAGCTTCGGCTGGGGGCTGAAGCCTTCGGCCTCGAGGCGGTCGGTCTCCTTCTTGAGGTTGAAGAAGAGTTTGCGTTGCGCCTGGGTGGTGCCGATTTTCACCAGCCGCCAGTTGTTGATGAGGTAGCGGTAGATATATGCGCGAATCCACCATACTGCGTACGAGGGAAATCGTATCCCACGATAGGGGTCGAAACTCTTGACCGCCTCCATCAGCCCGACGTTGCCTTCCTGGATCAGGTCGAGGAGATTTTTGGAGGCGCGCGCGAACTCCATCGCGATTTTCACCACCAGGCGCAGATTCGCGGTGACTAGTCGAAAGGCGTCTTCGCGATCGTGGGACTCGGTATAGCGCTT
Organism: Binataceae bacterium (SeqCode); assembly: GCA_041487255.1. Taxonomy (GTDB): domain Bacteria; phylum Desulfobacterota; class Binatia; order Binatales; family Binataceae; genus DATGKG01. The sequence continues at coordinate 2,873 of JBGPMZ010000300.1, forward strand.
GGCGATGACAACTTCTTCTTCGCGCGTCAGCAGAGGAAAGCGGCGCACCTCGGCGAGGTAGCGGCTTAGCGGATCATACGGAACCAGCGCGGCCTGGCGCTCAGCGGCGACCTCCGCTTCTTCGGCGGCCTCCAGTAGCGCTTCGCTCTCGTCATGACCGGGCTCGAGAGCGGCCGCGCCTTCGGGGTTCAAGACGATCTCGGCGGGCGCAGAGTCCTCGCCGTCCTCGGGCAGGATTTCAACCGCACGCGGTTCGGCAACGACGCCCACCGCAGACTTCTTTGTCACCCGTTTCGGCCGTTCGACCAGTTCGGGCTCGACGGCCTTCGGCGCCTTTCGGGCGGGTTTTGCAGGAGCAGTTTTCCGGGGTCTACGAGCCACGTCAAAAATCCCGCACCTGGCCAAACTGCAAACGAGAAGTGGCCTTCAGCAACGCGGCCGCATCAGAACCGGCGGGCGATATCCGCGTTATTCCTTTTCGGGGAACTCGATCTTGACTTTGAAGGCGGCGATTTCGCGCAACGCCGTTACGACTTCCTTGTTGTCGGATTCGACCAGTGGCGGCGCGCCTTTCAAAAGTTGCTTGGCGCGGCGCGCGCCCGCGAGCACCAGTTCGAAACGATTCGGAATATTGAGGAGGCAATCTTCTACTGTAATTCGTGCCATGTGGGGTCAATTCTCCGTTGCAGCGGGAGCCATGTCAACGCGAGAGGATCAGGCAGGAGCGGCTCCGCACCGCCCCCGCAGCCAGAAATCACGGACTAAAGTCCGTGCTACAAGACGAAATCACACACTGAAGTCCGTGCTACAAAATCGATCGTCCCCGGTCAGCCGCCGTAATTGAAGCCGGTCTCCGCCAGCATCATGATCTTGGTCTCGCGCTTAAGATGCCCCTCGGTCACTTTGCCGATCACCGTGCTATGGTCGCCGAGCTCGTAGAAGCCCACCACGTCGCATTCGACCGACGCGGCCGCGTCGCTGATGATCGGGCATCCGTTCTGCCCATTCTCATACGCAAATTCGCCGAACTTCCCGTTCTGCGGCTCGACATGCTTGAAGTACGAGGTCGCGATTTTTTTCTGCCCGGTTTCAAGGAACGAAAGCGCGAACTTCCCCGAATCTTTCACCATCGCGTGCGAACCCGAGTCCTTCTTGATTCCGACGACCACCAGTGGCGGCGCGAATGCGGTTTGGGTAACCCAGTTGACGGTCGCGACGGTGCTCTTGCCGCCGTGCGCCGCGCCCAGGACATAGAGGCCGTAGGGGATCATCAAAAGCGCTTTCTTTTTTGCATTCTCATCCATGACTAACGTCTCCTTCCGGGGTTTATGCTTTGCGGGTTGAGGAACTCAGTTCACGCTGTTTTTCGGGACGAAGCCGGTGACGCCTTTGTTCGGTCCGTCGACGACCTCGACAATCTCGCCCTCGTCGTCGCTGGAAATAACCTTCACCAGGGTTTTGTCGTCGACGTTTTTAGCCTCGACGCCTTTGCCGACTCCGCTGGCGAGCGCGCCCAGTGCCCCCTGTTTTTTCAAATCCGCGAGCTTGTCGTAGGTTTCA
>JBGPMZ010000301.1:0-4431 GCA_041487255.1 Binataceae bacterium (SeqCode)
TGCTCGGCTATTCGCCGACGCGGCGACGCTATCGCCATCATCGCAACAATCCGCTCGGCGCGCGGGTTGTGGTTGTGGATGAGGGTTCGATGCTCGATCTCGAACTGATGTCGCATCTGCTCGATGCGATGCGCCCCGGCGCGCGCCTGGTCATCCTTGGTGACGCCGAACAGCTTCCGTCGGTTTCGGCGGGCGCGGTCTTTCGCGATCTGCTCGCCCCGGCCGGCGAAGCGAATTCTCCGCTCGCGCAAAACTGCGTGCGACTCACTCACAGCTATCGAATGGACAGCGCCGAGAGGGGCGGGGGCGCGATTTTCAACCTCGCGCGCGCGATCAATGCCGGCGATGTGGATCTTCATCCGGCCGGCAAAGGGGAGCGCGGTGAAATTGTGACGCGGCGCGATTCTGCCGAGCTGCTCGAGTTTATTGGCGCCGAATGGCTGGACGCCGAGGCCACGCGCGGAGCGTTTCTGGAGCGATGGTATACCGAGCAGATTCGCGGGGACGATGAGACCGAGGATTTGGAGAATCGAATCTTCGTCAGCCTCGAAACCGGATTTGCGCCCGATGAGTGCGAGTCTCTTCGCCGTGTGTTCAGGCACGCCTCGAGGGCGAGGATCCTATGTGTGACGCGCGTGCTCGACTCCGGTTCCGAGCGCATCAACTCGCTGCTGCATCGGCGAGTCGCGCATGGCAAGCACGTGTCTCCCGATCGCGACAAGTTCATCGTCGGCGAGCCGGTGATGGTCTTGAAGAATGACTACGAGCGGATGCTTTTCAACGGCGATCAGGGTTTGGTGCTGCGAGTGCGCCGGCCCGGCTACGAGGCGGCGCCGATGGTGGTGTTTCCGCGCGACGACAATTTCGCTGCGCTGCGGGTTGACGCGCTCGGCGAGCATCTCGAACTCTGCTATGCGATGACGGTGCACAAGGCGCAAGGGTCGGAATTCGATTCGGTCGCCGTGATCATGCCGGACCAGGACATTCCGATACTCAGCCGCGAAATCATGTACACCGCGGTCAGCCGCGCGCGCAGATCGGTGACCATCATCGGATCGAGGGAAGTGATGCAAGCCGGACTCGCGCGCAAAATCGAACGCTACTCCGGCGTGCGCGAGCAACTTGAAAAATGTCTCTGTGAATCGCAGCGAGCGTGACCTATGCCCAGCAATTTCATTTTAGAAAAAAATGGACCCATCACCACGATCACCTTCAGTCGTCCGGAGCGGCGCAATTGCTTGAATGAAGAGGTGATCTCCGATTTCGAGAGACTGCTTCACACCGTGCGCGATGATCGTGATACTCGCGCGCTGATCGTGACAGGAACCGGTACTGCGTTCTGCTCGGGCGCGGATCTGTCGGGGTTAAAGGGCGGCGAGGACCGGGAGCAGCGGCGCGTATTCTCGAAACAGGCCGGCAAACGAATGCCGCGGCTGATCGGCCGCGTGTTCGACGTGTTGGCGAATCTCGATGCCGTGACAATCGGCGCCATCAACGGCTACGCGGTTGGAGGTGGATGGTCCTTCGCGCTGGCGTTTGATTTCTGCCTCGCGGTCGAGGACGCGGAGTTCTGGGTTCCCGAAGTCGATATGGAGGTTCCCTATCGCGGGGCTCCCGCGAAGGTTCTTGCCGCACGGCTGGGTCCCTGGCGCGCGAAGGAAGCGATACTTATGTGCCGTCACTACAAAGCCGCCGAGTTGCTCGCGCTCGGAGTGATCAATCGCGTGGTTAAGCCGAACGAATTGATGCCGGCCGCGCAGGAACTCGCGCGCACGATGGCGGCGAAGCCGGCCGAAGCGATCGCGGGTTCCAAGCGCGACATCAATGCGGTGTTTTTCGGGCCGCGGCTCTTCTGAACGCCGCTGGATCGCTAGAGCACTTGGCAATCGCCAAGCTTCGGTACTACGCTTCCGCAATAACGATTGTTCGGAGGCGCGAAGCTATGTCAGAGCAGAACAAGACCGAAGCGCAAAAGATTCGCGCATCACTCAAGCATCCGGTGGTCGACGCCGATGGCCACTGGTTGGAGTTCCCGCCGGTCATTATCGATCAGCTAAAGAAAATCGGGGGCGATACTGCCGTCAGCGGATTTCTGTCCTTTAACAAGGGCGTAGCGCAGGCGCTTGCCGCGAATCCCGAACAGCGCAAGGCGATGCGTCGCGCGCAGGAGGCGTTCTGGCCGGTGCCGACCCGCAACACGCTGGACCGCGCGACCGAACTCCTGCCGAAGCTCCTCTACGAACGCCTCGACGAATTCGGAATCGATTTCAGCGTGCTGTATCCCACTTCCGCCCTCGGAGTTCCTTTTCATCCCGACGACAACACGCGCCGCACCACCTGCCGCGCGTTCAACACTTTCATCGCTGATTACTTCGGCGAGTTTTCCGATCGCATGACGCCCGCCGCCGTGATCCCCATGAATACCCCCGAGGAAGCTATCGCGGAGCTGGAACACGTGGTCAAGAAACTCGGGCTCAAGGTGGTGATGATGGCGAGCCTGATTCGGCGGCGAAATGCCGCCGAGCAAATGCCGAGCGGCGCGCGCGCGGTGCGATGGTTTGACCCGCTCGGCCTCGACAGCGAGCACGACTACGATCCGGTGTGGGCGAAGTGCGTGGAGCTGGGAGTGTCGCCGACGTTTCACTCGGGCTCGCGCGGGATCGGGTTGCGCGTGTCACCGACCAATTTCGTATACAACCACATCGGTCATTTCGCTGCCGCGAGCGAAGCCGTGTGCAAGGCGATGTTCATGGGCGGTGTGACGCGCCGCTTTCCCACGCTGAAGATGGGCTTCCTCGAAGGCGGCGTCGGATGGGCCTGCGGGCTTTACAGCGATCTCATCGGGCATTGGAAAAAGCGCAACCGCGAGGCGCTGGAGGAAGTGAATCCCGCCAACCTCGATACCGCGAAACTCGCGAAGCTGGTCGGGCAGTATGGCGGCAAGTGGGTCGAGCAATGGCGTGGCAATCTCGAATCGATCATTCAACCCGACCTGACACCGAACATCGGCGGCATCAAGGAGCTGGATGATTACTCCGCGTGCAAAATCAAACGTCCGGAGGACATCCGCGATCTGTTCGTGAACAACTTCTACTTCGGTTGCGAGGCCGACGATCCGCTGAATTCATACGCTTTCAATCGCAAAGCCAATCCCTACGGCGCGAAAATGAATGTGCTGTTCGGATCCGACATCGGCCATTTCGACGTGCAGGACATGAAGGATGTGGTGCCTGAGGCCTACGAGCTGGTGGAAGATGAACTCATCACCGGCGACGACTTCCGCGACTTTGTGTTCACCAATCCGGTGCGCTTCTGGGGCGAAGCGAATCCGAATTTCTTCAAAGGCACGCGCGTCGAAAAGGAAGCACGCACGTTGCTCGATTCAGTGAGCGCCGCGGCAGGCCGATAGCGGCCAAGTTTGGAAAAAATGAGAGGGCGAGATCTCAGTCTCGCCCTCTTTGTAACTCAGTCGAATAGCTACTTCGTTCGCGACTCAGCTATGCCAGGGCTCCACGAGAATTTTCGCGTGACGCTCCGGTGACGCGAGATCCTGGAACGCTTGCGCGACGCCCTCGACGCCGACCTTTCCGGTCACCAGCGGTTCGACGGGAACTTTGCCCTCGCTGATATTGTGCAGCGTGGTCGAGAATTCTTCCGGCGTGTATCCCAGCACGAACTGCAGATTGAGTTCCTTGTTGATGCCGAAGAAGGGCTCGAAGTGATCCGGCTCCATGCATACGCCGACGACCACGATTCGCGCCGCGCGCGGCGCCTTCATCATGATTTGCTCGATGACTCCCGGCACCCCGACCGCTTCGAAAATGACCGCCGGCTTCAGAGCAAGGCCGCTCATGAAGCCCGGTGCCGCTGCCGAGGCGCCCGGATCCTTCGCCATCTCGGTCCAGGTGTCGTAGGGCGACTTCTGTTTTGGATCGACCACGATGTCCGCGCCCATCTTCATCGCCAGCTCACGACGGCGCGGTGAAAAATCCGCCGCGATGATTGGCGCAGCGCCCTTGAGCTTGAGTGCCGCGATCACCGCGAGGCCCACCGGACCGCATCCGATGACGAGTGGCACGTCGCGCTTGTCCAGGCGCGCCATTTGCACGGCGTGATAACCGACCGCCATCGGCTCCGTCAGCGCGGCGTGCTCGGTCGAGAGGCCGTTGCCGACCGGCAACAACAGGCCTTCGGTGAGGCGCATATATTCGGCATAGCCGCCCGGGTTGTCATTGGAGTAGCCGACCGCCTCGACGCCGCCGCCACGCAGCAGAATCGGGAATGAGCACACGCGCGCTCCCGCCTTCAAGGTCTTCTGGGTGCCCGGTCCGAACTCGACGATCTCGGCACAAAACTCATGGCCCATGACGATGTCGCGGCCCAGATCCATGCCGAAGGCGCCGCCGCCCGAGCGCTTGACCGCGTCAACCA
>JBGPMZ010000302.1:0-4427 GCA_041487255.1 Binataceae bacterium (SeqCode)
GAGGCAAGCGCAACGAGCCCGCGTATGTGCGCCGTACGCTCGAGGTACTGGCGAAGCTGCGCGGCGTCGAGGCGGATCGCCTCGCAAAGATCACCTCCGAAAACGCACGCAGGCTTTTCCATCTCGCATAAAGAGTCAGCCAAAACACCAAGGCACCAAGACACCAAGGTAGGACCAGTGCCGCTTCGTCGATAGGCGCGGGATCAAGGGATCGTGCCAGGATGCAGAGTCAGATGCGGGCCGCAGCGGCCCTGTCAGAACTATTTTGGAGCAGCCAGCGATATCTCTAACTTTCGATACTCTGCCAACCCGTCAATTCTAAAAGGGCCGCTGCGGCCCGCATCTGATGTCTGTGTTTTTTTGGCACGGACCCTTGATCGTGCGCCTACCGACCGCGCACCGCTTTTCCTAACTTGGTGTCTTGGTGCCTTGGTGTTTTGTCTGGTTCTTGTTCTCCTACGAATCCAGCAAATCCTTCGCGCGATACAGCGCGGCGATCGTCTTCGCATCTACGATCTCGCCGCTACGAATCATCTGCATAGCATCAGCGAAGGAGCGTTTCTCGACTCGGATCACTTCATCAATATCGGGAGTGCCGGTTCCGAGGCCGAGGTCACGCGCGAGATACAGATCGATTCTCTCATCGCAGAAACTTGGGATGGTTACGATCGTGCCGAGGTGATCCCATCGCCGGGCCGATAGACCCGCTTCTTCGGCGAGTTCGCGATGCGCGCATTGAAGCGGCGTTTCGCCGCCGTTGCGGCACCCGGCGGGGATCTCCCACAGATACCCGCCAATTGCATGACGATACTGATGCAGCATCGCGATGGTGCCAGTTTCATCGAGCGCGACGATCGCAGCCGCTCCCGGATGGCGAATCACCGCGAGATCGATCTCGACACCATTGGGAAGCGAGGCATGCTCGACGCCGAGATCCACTACGCCCATTTTCAGCACCTGCCGACGATTCGAATCCATCTTTCCAAGATGCTTGCAAAGATGCGTGGCCGCAACGCGCAAACGCGAGCGCCGGCGATCAATTGCGCTGCGACTGCGCTCGCGGCAATAATTTCAGGAACAATCGATCCATGGAACGCGTGGTCATACCGATCTATTTCGATTACGCCTCGACGCTGTGCTACATCGCGTGGCGAATCGTAAGCGAGTTGGAACCCGAACTCGGCTTCGAGTCGTTATGGAAAGGCGTGCCGATCTCCATCCGCGATTTCAAAGCGCGCGCCGGTAACACGCTCGGTCCGCGGGAATATCAGAAAGTCATAATGGTTGCGGCCGAAACCGGCATCCGGGTCGCGCCGCCGAAGACCTGGATCGACTCCGATGCCGCGCTGATGGGCGCGGAACTGGCGCGCGAGGCCAAGGCGTTCCCGGCGTATCACGCGGCGGTTTTTCGCGGCGCATTCGACGAAGGCCTCGACATCTCCGATCGCGAGGTGCTGGCCGATATCGCGCGGCGCGCGGGGATGGATCGCGAGCGCTTTCTTGCCGATTTGCAAAGCGAGCGGATGGCGCCGCGAATTGCCGACAACAAGCGCGAGGCTGACGAGCAATCGGCGCTCGGCTATCCGACGTTCTTGCTCGGGGAATTTCCGCTGATCGGGATTCAGCCCATCGACACGATGCGGCTGATCATCGCGCGCTACATGCGCCAGCGCGAGGAAAATCCAGGCAATTGAAGATCCGGACAAAACACCAAGGCACCAAGACACCAAGTTAGGAAAAGTGGTGAGCGGTCAGTAGGCCCAGGATCAAGGGTTCGTGCCAAAAACGCAGACATCAGATGCGGGCCGCAGCGGCCCTGTTGGGACTCTATTTTCAGAGTGCTCAAACCAGGGCCGCGACGGATAGGTTACTCTAAGATTTTCCTGACAGGGCCGCTGCGGCCCGCATCTGTTTCTGAAATTTGGGCACGAACCCTTGATCCTGCGTTTACCGACGTTGCACCACTTTTCCTAACTTGGTGTCTTGGTGCCTTGGTGTTTTGCCCGGTTCTTCTCCTCTTCCTCTACCGCGACATGAAGACCGGGCAAGTCGAGTTGCGCAGCACATACTCGGTCGTCGAACCCAGCACCATCTCGATGATCCGGCTGTGCCCGTATGCGCCGATAAACAGGCAGTCCGCGTCATGTTCCTTGATGAACTTGATGATCTCCTCGTTGGCGTGACCCGACAGCAGATGGAACTCCGCGCGAGGAGTGAAATGCTCGAAATACTTGCGCGCCTCTTCGAGAGCTCGCTCGCCGAGCTTCGGATCGCGCGCCACCGAGATGACGATGAGCGGAACCCCGAAGCCGGCTGAGAAATCCGCCGCCGCGCGCATCGCGCGCGAGGCCCGTTCGCTGCCGTCATAAGCGAGCACCGGCCGCTTCATCTCGCGGAAATTCTGCGGTGAGATGAACAGCGGGCGCGGGCACTTGCGCGCGACGCTTTCCGCCGTCGAGCCGAGCAGTCCGGTCGAGAAACGCTCGTTGACGCCGCGATGCCCGATCATCACCAGGTCGGCGGATTTGGCGCGTTCGCAGATCTGATTTGCAACGATTCCCATATCGAGGATGGTTTCCACCGGAACGCCCTCGCGCTTGCCCGCCTCGGCGAAGGCGTCGAGCACGGTCTTGCCGCGCTGGGTCAGCACCTCCCGCATCTTCGAAGAAAAATCCATGTATGGTTCAAGTCCAAGCGATCCTGAGATATCATGGAAGAACGAACCTTCGATCGAAACGATGTCAACGACGTGGAGGCCGATCAGGGCCGCGTCGAGCTTGTGGGCGAGGTAGAATGCGTACGCCTGCGCGTTGCGGGAATGTTCTGAGCTATCGATGCCGACCAGGATTTTCTTTATCATCGGCTGCTCCGTGCGAATGTTCGCGATACCATGGCGGCGGTGTCAGGCTCAAGAGGGAAGCGGTGGGACAACGAGGTTAGTGGGATGAGTGAGCAGACGAATTCGCGGACCGAGCGCGTCCTTGATGAACTGATCGAAGCGGCCGAGCGGGTCGGTCTCAAGGTGCGCCGCGAACGCATCATGCGCGAAGTGGGGTATCGTGCGCGCGGCGGAACCTGCCGCCTGCGCGACCACGACCTGGTGATTATCGATCGCGATCAAGCGCCGCAAGAGCAGCTCGAAATTGTCGCCGACGCGTTGAAAGGCCGCGACCTCGAAGCGGTGTATCTTTCACCCGCAGCGCGCAAAATTCTGCAAGCAGGTCAGACCGGGTAGGCCGCGATGCCGCGAACCGAAGAGATCCAGGCGCCGAATCGCACCGTCGTCGATCGCAAGACGCGCGTCGATGCCGATCGGCAGATGGAACTTTTCCATTCGCGGCTCAAGGACCGCGGCCTCAAATCTACCGGCCAGCGCGACGATATCGCGCGCGTGTTCTTCGGCCTCGGCCAGCACATCAGCGCCGAACGCCTTTACGCCGAAGTAAAGAGGATCAATCCCCACGTCGGCTACGCGACGATCTACCGGACCCTGCGGCTGCTCAAGGAATGCGAGCTGGTGTCGGAGCGCCACTTCGACGATGGGCAGGCGCGCTTCGAGGTGGTCAGCGACAAGCATCATGACCATTTCATCTGCGAACGATGCGGCAAGATCATCGAGTTTGAGAATGAAGGCCTCGAGCGGCTGCAGGAGACCGTCGCGCGCGAACTCAAAGTGACCCTGACCCGCCATAAGCTGGAACTTTACGGTATCTGCGCCGAATGCCTCGCCGGCGGCGGCCCGTAGGCGGGGAAAGAGACCAGACAAAACACCAAGGCACCAAGACACCAAGTTAGGAAAAGTGGTGCGCGCTCGGTAGGCGCAGGATCAAGAGATCCTGCCGTGAATCCGGAAGCAGATGCGGGCCGCAGCGGCCCTGTTTGGAAGTTACGGGAATTCAAGAACCTGGCCTTCGAGATCTTCCTTCAAGATGGGAAGGCGGATATCCAGCACTTTCGAGTGCAGACATCGGTACCAATTCCCGCAGCGCTGGATCGGATCGCGAGGTGTGTTGTCGACAGCGCATTTGCCGTCCACAAGGAACTTGGCCCCGGCCTGTTGGAATCTGTTTACGAAGCCTGTTTTTGCGAAGAGTTGCGGTTGCGCAATATTCCTTTTCGCAGGCAGGTGAGTGTGCCAATTGTCTACAAAACCCTACGACTCGAGAGCGGTCTTCGACTGGACCTATTGGTGGAAGATTCAATTATCGGGGAGTTGAAGTCGGTTCGGCGGATCGAACTGATTTTTGAAGCTCAGATCTTATCATACCTACGACTCTCGCATCTGCGGCTCGGCTTTCTGATCAACTTCAATGTTCCCTTAATCAAGGACGGCATCTTCCGCTTCGCTTCCTAGCAGGGCCGCTGCGGTCCGCATCTGATTCTGCGATCCTGCCACGGGCCCTTGATCCTGCGCCTACCGACCAAAC
>JBGPMZ010000303.1:0-4412 GCA_041487255.1 Binataceae bacterium (SeqCode)
AAGACGCGGTCATAGAAGGCTCTCGAACGCTCGAGATCCGACACATTCAAATCAAGGTGATGGATTAAGCCGGAGTGCGTCATTCACGGTCTCGCTTCGTTTGCTTTTGGGATCGTCGATCGCGAACAGTCGTTCCCCTCCATTAACACTTCTCGAGTGCCTCGGGTTTCCGAGGGCGGCGATGTATCCAATCGCAAAATAATGCTGCAAAATTGACCTGGGTTAGCGATGGCTACCGCGATTCCTACCAACACTGCCGCATTCACCCTCGATCGAATCGCACGCGCGACCGGCGGCGAGGCATTCGGCGACGGCGCCATCAAGGTGCGTGGCGTCAGTATCGATACGCGCAACCTCGCGACGGGCGCGCTGTTCGTCGCGCTGCGAGGGGTTACCGATGGACACAACTTTCTCGCGATCGCCGCAGAACGCGGCGCGGCTGCGGCGCTTGTCGAGCGCGGCCGTCGCATCGCCGGCCTTGCATGCATCGAGGTTGACGACACGCTCGCCGCGCTCGGACGTCTCGCACATCATCATGTCCATCGAATCCGTGTCACGCATCCGATTCCATTGATCACGATTGGTGGCGCAGCGGGTAAAACCACCACCAAGGAAATCACTGCGGCGCTCGCCCGCGCGGTCTTCGGCGCGACGCTTTCCACCCTCGGCAATCTCAACAATCTCATCGGCGTGCCGATGACGCTGCTGATGCTCGCCGAGGAGCATCGCGCGATGGTCATCGAATGCGGCACCAACACGCGCGGCGAGATTCCGCGCCTCGCCGCAATCGTCGAGCCCGACGTGGCGATGGTCCTCAACGTGGACTTCGAGCACACCGAAGGCCTCGGCAGCCTCGAGGATATCGCCAATGAGGAAGCCGCGATCTTCAGTCATGCGAAACGGGCCGCCGTCATTCCACGTGATGACGCGAGGCTGACACCGCGGGTGCCGGCGAACCTGCACACGGTGACTTTCGGCGTCGAGGACGACGCGACGATGCGGCTGCTGGATCGAACCGTGACCGCGCATGGACGCACGTCAATTTCCATCCGCCTCGACGCGTCGACCGTAGCGGCCAGGGTCGAGCCCATCGTGCGCACGGAGATCGCGCTGATAGGCCGCTCCGGTGCGATGAATTGCACCGCCGCGGTTGCGGCAGTCGCGGCCGCATCACCGGCGCCGTTGCGGCATGAGCAATTGCGCGGGATAGAACATGCGCTCGTCGAAATCCAATCAGTATCAGGCCGGCTCGCGGTGGGTGAAGTCGGTGGCCTCGTCACCATCGACGATTCCTATAATGCACAGCCCCCTTCGGTCCGAATCGGGTTGGAGGCCGCGCGCGAGGTGGCGCATCGCCGGGGCGGGCGGCTGGTGATCGCGCTCGGCGACATGCTGGAACTCGGCTCGCTGGCGAAGCCTGCACACGCGGTGGCGGTGCAGGATGTGCTCGCGTCGAATCCCGCGGTCTTCCTCGCAATCGGAGAGGAAACCTGTGCCGCGGCTGCTGCCGCGCTTCCGCGCTCCCACGACTGCGACCTGCGCCTGTGCGCTGACAGCGACGGGGCGGCGCGACTGATCTGCGGACTGGTGCGAAAGGGCGATGTCGTATTCGTCAAAGGATCGCGCGGCATCCGCACCGAGCGCCTCATCGAGGCGCTGGCAAAAGGCTTCGGCGGCTAGCGAGGCGTCACTCGGCGTTCACCAGCGCCTCCAGGGCGGCGCGATCGCCGATCGCCACCAGCAGGTCGCCGGCCTGAACCGGGATGCCCGGCCGAGGAATAATTCTTATCGGATCGTCGTCGCGCTTGAGCGCGACAATTCTGAGTTTTCCAATCGCCTCTTCGATTTCCACGACGGTCTTGCCGACCATCCTGCTGTTTTCCGGGATACGAATTTCCTCGAGGTCGACTTCTTCTCCGCGGCCGGTCGTGAACAGCTCGATAAAGTCCACCACCGACGGGCGAATGATCGTCGACGCGACCCGATAGCCACCATATTGATTCGCCGAGATCACCTGATCGGCGCCCGCGAGTTTGAGCCGTCGGAGCCCGACTTCGGCTTCACCGCGCGCGTGAATCGAGATGGTGCGATTTTTCTCCCGGGCGGCGAGCGTGATGTACACGTTGTCAGCATCCGATGCGGTCGCGGCCACCAATGCGCGAGCGGAACGAATTCCCGCATCCTCCAGCACCTCGTCGTGCAGCGCGTCGCCAATCAGAAACGGGATATCGAGGCGGGTTAGGTCTTCGGCCGACTGAGGTTTGGTGTCGATGATCACCATCGGCACGCGATGGCGCGCGAGTTCTTCGACGACCGCGCGCCCGAACCGGCCGAACCCGCAAACGATTACATGATCCTTGAGACTGTGAATTCTTCGCAGCATTCCCTTCGCTCCCAGGTAGTCACGCAACTGTCCTTCGATGACGACCTCGGTCAGCGTCGCGAACAGGTAGAAGGCCGTCCCCACTCCGAGAACGATCAGCAGGATGGTGAAAATCCTGCCCTGCTCGTCAAGCCGCTTCACTTCACCATAGCCGACGGTGGATATCGTGATCACCGTCATGTACAGCGCATCGAGGAACGACATCCGCTCGATGACGACGTAGCCGAGGGTGCCGAGCATGGTAAGGATCGCGATTCCGGCGATCGCGATAGCGATGCGCTGGGCCGGCGAACGGGGCGGACGCGGCGCGACTTGCGCCAGTTCCGGCCCCGTCACGCTCGCGGCTTTTCGATCGTTGGAATCCACCTTGATCCAGTGGGCGCGAACAACGCGATGTTATTGGTTCCTCTGACGCTGCTGCATCGTCGCTCCGTGCGAAGGCTTGACGATGACTCCCGCGAAGCCGGTCGCGGAACGTCCGTCCGCGGTGGTTATGGTCACCCTCGCCACGTAGTTTCCCGCTTGCGCATAGCGGTTGAACGCCTGCAGCGGCGCCGCAGTGGAGGTGTGGCCGTCGCCGAAATTCCAATTGAATGACACGATTTCCGCCCCCGACGGATCGGTCGCGTGCAGCAAAAATCCAACCAGCAACGGCGCGGAGCCGTAGCCCGGAAGCGCCTGCATCGTGACCAGCAGCGGCTCGGGCATGGGGATGCGGCCACTCGCGGTCGAGGTCGCACCTGGCATCGCCATCTCCTGCGCGTGCGCGACGCCGCTCGATGCGCCGAAAATAAACGCCGCAACCACGCCGGCGACGAAGCTGGAAATCCTCACTGCATTACGACGCCGCCGTCAGGATGCAGGATCGAGCCGGTGTAGTAGCGGCCTTCCTCGCTGGCGAGGAACAGCGCGGTATTCGCGACGTCCACGGGTTCGCCGATTTGCCCCAGCGGCACGCGATTGACCAGACGCTTCATGAAGCCGGTCGCCTTCTGAATGTCCGCAGTCATGGGAGTGTTGATGAAACCCGGTCCGATCGCATTGACGGTGATCTTGCTCGGCGCGAGCTCCACCGCGAGCACCTTGCTGAGCATCCACACGCCGGCCTTGCTGACCGCATACTCGCCGGCGCCGGGAGTCGGCAACTTCGCCGCGCCCGACGCGATATTGATGATCCTGCCACCCTTGCCCGCCTTGACCATCTCGCGCGCGACCGCGCGATCGCACAGAAACACCCCATCGAGGTTGACGCTGAGCACCTTCTTCCAATCGGCAAATGGTTTCGCGCTCAGCGGCGCGGGATTGCCGGGGCCCTCTTCGCCGTAACGCGCATGCGAGATGCCCGCCGCGGCGAGAAGTATGTCGATCCCGCCGAGTTCGCTGACCGTGCGCGCGACCATCGCGTCGACCTGCGCCTCGTCGCTGGTATCGACCTGGATCGCGACCGCCTTGCGCCCGAGCTTGCGAACTTCGGCTGCGACGCTGTCGGCCGCTGCGAGGTTGCGATCGGCGACCGCGACGTTAGCGCCTTCCTCGGCGAAACGGATCGCCGTCGCGCGCCCGATGCCGCTCGCGCCGCCCGTGATCAATGCGTTTTTATTTTCTAGTCTGAGTGCCATCTTCTAAATCCTTGCAGTTCCTTCTCTCAGTTTTGTGAAGTGCTTACCACATCAGGAGGCCGCCGTCGGGATGCAGAATCGACCCGGTGTAGTAGCGACCCTCCTCGCAGGCGAGAAACAACGCGGTATTCGCAACGTCGAGCGGCGCGCCGACGTGACCGAGCGGAACTTCCGCGAGACGATCGGCGAACTCAGCCTCTTGCTGGATGTCGGCGGTCATCGGCGTGTCGATCCATCCGGGACCGATCGCGTTGACGGTTATCTTATGTGGCGCGAGCTCGACCGCCATCACCTTGCTCAGCATCCAGACCCCCGCCTTGCTGGCGCAGTACTCCGCCGCGCCGGGTAGCGGATATTTCGCGGCGGCAGATGCGATGGTGATGATCCGGCCGCCTTTGGCCTGCTCGATC
>JBGPMZ010000304.1:0-4401 GCA_041487255.1 Binataceae bacterium (SeqCode)
CTTGCTTGCCTCGCAGTTCGAAGAGGCCACCGACTAGCGGTTTCGACTGCGGAGGCGCCATCCTGTTGCCGCGAATTCTGAGCAAATCAAGAAGCGCAGTGGCGTCCGCCAAATCACGCGGATCGCGCAGTTTGACCGCGAGTTTTCGGATCGAGCCGCGATGCTCTTCAATTTGCCACAATTGGAGCAACATTCATTATAGCTTGTAAGCTATTGAATAGTCCACGTTGGCTACACCGCGTTGAAGCCGGCGCGGCTGTACAGCACGCGATGCTCGCCGAGGCGCGCGCGCATCGCGGCGAGGAGTTGCTCCTCGGCGCCGGGGCGGAACCATCCTTCATAGCCGAGGCGATCGTATAGATCGCCAATCCCCAGCGCGCGCGAGCGGCGGCCTCCAGAGCCATCGCCGGCGAAGTAGCTATCGACGATCACGCGGTCGGCGGCATCGTCGGCCAACTCCGCGAACCGCTCCGGATGATTCGGCATCATCGGCGAGATCGCGAGCTGAACCGCGACTCCTTGGCGACGCATCATGCGCGCGGTCCTCAGGCGCCGCTCGACGGAGGGCGAAGTCGGTGTCAACGCGCGGCGGACGCCATCGTCATCGGTTTCCAGGGTGATGGAAACAAGCACGCGACTGCCGAGCTGCTTCAGCAAATCGAGGTCGCGCTCGACCATCGGACTGCGCGTCTGCACCAGCACACGCCGAATCGGATGCTCGACGAATGCCTCCAGCGCGCCGCGCGAGATGCGAAGCTTGCGCTCGATCCCTTGATACGGGTCGGTGGCGCTCGACATGAACACCGTCGCGGAATCGAGCCGGCCGGCCCTGCGCATTGCGGCGAGTTCGACCAGCAGCCGCTCTTTCAAATTTATCTTTGCGATGACCCAGCTTCCCCAAGCCGCGCCTTCGCCCTTCATCGCGATCGGCAGCGCGCGCACGTAGCAGAAGGGGCATCCGCCGCGGTCGCCGAATGCGCATCCGATGTAGGGATTCAGCGAGTAGGCGAAGCCTTTGAGAAAGCCGCCGGTGGGATTGAGCGCCCGCGAGGTCCGCGCAAATTTGTAGCTCCGCAACGACATCTTTTTCGTGGTGTGCGCCTGCACCCTCACCGCGAGCCGCCATGCGGATCGCATGCCGACTCGCCGCCTCTCCCGGTTTGCGCCTCGCTGAGAAAACCAGCAGGCGCGGGAGAGGCAACCGCTACGAGGCCGGAGAATAGAATGCGAGAGTGCCGGCGTGCCCCGAGCGAGGCGGCCGGCCATCGACCGGCTCGATCCATAGCTGCGGCTCGGGCGTCGGCCCGCCGCTCTTGTTCGGTTCCGCCAGCAATCTCACGCCCCCGAACACGAACTCGCTCGAGTCGGGAGACCAGATCGAGTGCGAGAGGGCGAGCTGATCGAAATAATGATAAGACACCGACTCGTCCTGCGTGGCGAGGAACATGTCGAGCTTGCGCGTCTTGCCGCTTTTCAGGTCGATCAGTTCCCATTGATAAAACGGACGTTCGGGCGGTACCGCGATGTATGCGAGGTATTTGCCATCGGGCGAATAGAAGTACGCCGCGACGTCTTCGCCGGTCAGGCGTTTTGATTCCGCATCGGTAATGTCAACGACGCGGATTCCGTGCAGAACCGCATCGGCGCCGATGACCGCGCTGGAGTAGGCGAGGTGCCGCGAATCGGGCGCCCACACGAAGCTGCTCTCGCCAATCGGCAGACTCGCGACCGATTTCGGATTGCCGCCGTCGGCATCGGCCACCACCAGATACGATTCGGCGTTGTTGTTCGCGACATAGGCAAGATGTTTTTCGTCGGGCGACCAGCATGGCGTCTTGAACGGCAAGCGTCCGCGCGACATGGTGCGCAGCGCGTCCTGGCTGGTCGGCGAGATGCTCATCAGGGTGACGTGCTCGGAGCGCGATTGGCGGCCGTTGTTGGTATGCACCACCAGCCGGTCGGCGGTGCGATTCCAGTCGTAGTAAATCGGCGCGCCACTAAGCACCATCCGCACCGGCGCCTTCTCCTTAATTTCGGCGAGGATCAAACTGAGGCCTTCGGGCTCCCCGAGCAGAAAGGAAACGCTTTTGCCGTCCGGCGTCCAGAAGACGTAATCGACGCGCTCGTTGCGGCTGGCGAACACTGGAATCGAGAAATGCTTCGCGAAGTCAAAAACCGAGATGCCGAACTGGTTGCCGTCAGCGTCGCGACCCATCCACGAGTATGCCAGCTGGCTGCCGTCGGGCGAGAAGGTCGGCCATCCGTATCTCATCACCGGGACCCGCGGCGCCGGCTCCTCCTGCGACGGCGGCATCCCGGGAATCTCGAACTGCGTGCTCATCGAGACGCCGCGCAGCGGGGTCTGCGCGCGCACGTGGGTTCCGCTTACCGGACAGGTGATGCATTCGTTTTTCGAACACCGCCCGCTGCAGACGTAGAGCTGCTCGTCGGTGCCGAGGATCACGATTCGTCCGTCCGCCTTCCCGGCGGCGAATGAACTCGGAGTGAGCATCGCGAGGAAGGTCACCGTGGCGATTAATCCGGGAAGTACCAGCCATCTTGAAGTGGAAACCTGAAATTGCGGACTCATCGCCGATAAGGATTACCGCCTACCACTCGCGGCGCAAGTGCGCCGCAGGCAAAAGGCATGGTCCCTATAACGATCTGGCGGATGGCGTTGACACATAGCCCCTGAAACGTGAAAAGTGTGGGGTATGTGGCGAGCGATAATTTGTTTGAGTGCCGCCTTGGTCGTTGGGGTTCCGAATCCGGCCCGCGCCCAGAATATCGGTGCCGATAAACAGAATCCCGCCGAATACACGGACGAGGATTCTCAGCCGCTGCGAATGGTGGCCTATTTCATTGCTCCGATCGGGTTTCTCCTCGAATGGGGTGTTGCGAGGCCGCTTCATTACATCGCTACCAGTACCTTCCTCGCGCCCGCGATGAATGCCGAAACGCGCGAGGCGACGTTCCGGCCGCCCGCGATTGCGGACATTCCGCTCGACGACGTTGGGGACGAGCCGCCGCGGCCCACGCGCTTCACGGGCGACGTGCGGTCGAAAAGTCTTGAGGAACTGCGCGCGCCTTCGACCGGCATCGGCGCTCCGACGGGCGCGGGGACCCAGAGGCAAACGGTTATTCATTGAGGCCGGGCTCCGCACCCCATTTGCCCTCCGGGCCACCTCGGATTGCTCGCTCACGCCCTGAAACTGTAGAATTTTGGCTAATCCGATTGCGTCTAATAACTGCTGGGAAGCTAATGTAGTTCAGCCCATGGGAGGGTTGCTTAGTTAGATGGCTGCTGCACCAAAGGGAAAGGCTCCGACCGATCCTGAAGAATTGAAGCGCTGGCGCCTCGACGAACAGGCCAAGGAGCGCGCCAAACGCGACCGCGAAAAAGCCCAGATCGGCTCGCTATGGAGTCGGCGCGACTTCCTCGGACGGCTCGGATGGGGCGGCTTCGGCGCTTTCGCGACTATCGGATTGCTTGCCGCGGTTCGCAGCGCGTTCCCGCGCGTGCTGTTCCTTCCTCCCTCGAAGTTCAAGGCCGGCTTTCCCGATGACTATGTGGTCGGCGAGGTGAGCGAAAAGTTCAAGCAGGAATTCCGCACCTGGATCGTCCGCACCAAGCAGGGTTTCTATGCCATCTTCGCCAAGTGCACCCACCTCGGATGCACCCCGCGATGGCTCAAGGCGGAGCAGAAGTTCAAGTGCCCGTGCCATGGCTCCGGTTACTACATCAGCGGCCTGAACTTCGAAGGGCCGGCGCCGCGCCCGATGGATCGCTTCAAGATGGTGGTTGGCGACGACGGTCAGTTGGTGGTCGACAAGGCCGTCGTTTATGAAATGGGTCCCGGCGTCGATCCGAACGACCAGCATCCGGAGAGCATCCTCAAGATCGCGTAGCCATTCTGATAGATTGCCTCACGATGTAATCTAAGGGCGCGGCCACAGATCGGTCGCGCCCTTATTGTTTTCCGATTCAGGAGAAGGTGATGCCGAAAATCAAGGCCGGATCAATCAACATCAACTACGACACCTTCGGCAATGGCGAGCCGCTACTCCTGATCATGGGATTCGGGATGCCCGGCATCGCGTGGCTGCCGTCGCTCCCGATGCTCTCCGTGTTCAAGTGCATCTACTTCGATAATCGCGGCACAGGCATGAGCGATAAGCCCGAGGGCACTTACACGGTCGAGCAGATGGCGGATGACGCGAGCAATCTGCTGAGTGCGTTGAACATTCCCAAGGCCAAGGTCTTCGGTGTCTCGATGGGCGGGATGATCGCGCAGGAACTCACGCTGCGGCATCCCGAGCAGGTCGAGAAGGTGGTGCTCGGATGCACCACGCCGGGCGGACCCGAGGCGAAAATGGCAGCGCCGGAAGTCGGAATGAAGC
>JBGPMZ010000305.1:0-4399 GCA_041487255.1 Binataceae bacterium (SeqCode)
CGATCGCATTGCGCGACTACCAGGAAGTGGCTGCATCGTCCCGCCATCGGCACCAGTCCTTTGACGCCGCTGAGGCGGTATCCGTCGCGCGTCCTGGTGGCGGTCGTGCGAAGCGCGGAAACATCGAAGGCGAAGTCGGGCTCCATGATGGCAATAGCGGCGCATCGATACTTATCGTCTGCAAAAGGAGGCAACAGATTTTTCTTCTGCGCCGGCGAACCTTGCGCGGCGATCGCGCTGAGAAATCCGATCGGAGCGGCAGCGGCGAATGCGAATGCGGCGTCGGCCACCGCCAGCTCCTCGAGGAGAATCGCGTTCAGCGTCGCCGACGAAGGCGCGCTATCGGAATCGGTCGAGGCCTGCGACTGCACGATGCCGGTCGCCCAAAGCTCATCGAGGATGGAGGCGGGAATCACCTCGCGATCGTCGGCGTCGCGCGCCGCCGGCCGCAGCGTTGCGCGCCCCAGCTCCTGCAGCATCGACTGCGCGAGCTGCTGTTCCTCGGTCAATTCAAAAGAGATCAAGGTTTGCTTTCCTCCCGTGGCGGAGTTGAGTGAAACGCTCGGATTCAATCCGCGCTTGACATTTCGTCGGCGTCGGTTCAGGATTCAATGGTTGAACCAATGGAGCATATGAGAGAGACGAATGTCAAGCGCGGGGATGCCGCGCGAGTCACGGCGGCGCCTCGAAGCAAGGTTGGTGCCGAATTGCGCGCGTTTGGCCCGCTGGAATTCCGGCCGATCAAAACTCCGCGCGCATTCGAAGAGATCGCCGATCAGATTCGCAAGGAGCTGTCCACCCGGCGCTTGCGGCCCGGCGATCGGCTGCCTGCCGAGCGCGCGTTGGCCGGGCAGTTTGGGGTTTCGCGCAACACCCTGCGGGAGGCCCTGCGCTCGCTGGAAAACTCCGGGCTGTTGCGTCTGCAAAAGGGCGCCAGCGGCGGCGCATTCGTGCGCGAGAGCACCGGCGACGCCATTGTTACCGGCCTGCGCGATATGTTTCACCTTGGCGCGATTCAACCCGAGCATCTGACCGAGGCTCGGGTTTTGATCGAATCGATCGCGGTGCGGGCGGCGTGTGAGCGCGCGACCGCCGAAGACATCGAGGCCCTCAAGGCGAACGTCGCGTCGGCCGAGCGGGCGGCGCGCGAAAAGATCAATTTCTATGACCAGGCTGCGATTCATCTCGACTTCCATCGCATCCTCGCGCGCGCTACGAAAAACCCGGTCATGGTCATTGTGATGGAAGCTCTCATCGATGTGATGCAGCATTTTATTCGCGCGATCGGGCAACAGCGAAATCAGTGGGTGCTGCCGTCGCGTCGGCGTTTCATGAAGCACTTCGAAGCACGCGAGAGTGATGGTGCGGTCGCCGAGATGGAGCAGCACCTCGAGCGTCTCAATCGTTACTATCTCGCGCTGGTGAAAGAAAAGGATCGTGCCGAGGCGGCGACCGGTAACGAATCCACCGGTAGCGAATCCACCGGTAACGAATCCAATGGATGACGAGATTCTGGCGGGCGTGCGGGTGCTCGATTTCACGACCATCGTGTCGGGGCCGTATTGCACGCGACTGCTGGCGGATCTCGGCGCCGAGGTCATCAAGATCGAGCCGCCCGAGGGCGACTTCATTCGGATCCAACCGCCGCTGCGAGCCGGCAAGAGCGCGTACTTCGCTTCGCTGAATTGCGGCAAGAAAAGTCTCGCGATCGATCTCAGGCAACCGGAAGCCTGCGAGTTGATTCTCGAGCTCGCGGCGAAATGCGACGTAGCGGTCGAGAATTCCCGCCCCGGTGTGATGCCGCGGCTGGGTCTCGACTATCCGAGGCTCGCTAAGATCAATCCGCGAATCGTCTACTGCTCGATCTCCGGTTTCGGGCAAACCGGTCCGTGGGCGAAGCGCAGCGCCTACGCGCCGATGCTCCACGCCGCCAGCGGCTTCGACCTGGTGAACCTGTCATATCAGAAGGGGCTGGAGCGCCCGCTCACCTCCGGCATCATGGTGGGCGACGTGCTCGGCGGCACCTATGCTTTCGGGGCGATCCAAACCGCGCTGCTCGCGCGCGAACGCACCGGACGCGGCGAGTACATCGATCTTGCGATGATGGACGGCGTGCTCGGCATGCTGACCTACGAATTTCAGGAAGCGCAATTTCCGCAGCCTATGAAACCGAACGGTTTTCAGCCGACGCGCGCTAAAGACGGCTTCATAATGATCGCGGCGGTGAAGCCCAATAACTTCGAGGCGTTGTGGCGCGCGATCGGACATCCTGAGTATTCGACCGATCCTCGTTTCGCCACTGGAAAAGGACGCGCAGAAAATTGGGCCGCAATGATGTCGATGCTCGATGAATGGGCCTCCAACAAAACCGCCGCTGCGTGCGAGGCGATCCTTACCCAGGGCGACGTTCCTTGCTCGCGGTATCTGACCGTGCGCGAAACGCTCGCGCAGCCGCATCTGGCAGAGCATGGCACCTTCGAGGTTATCGATGACGGCGCCGGATCGCTGAAGGTGCCGAATCCCGCCTTCAAGTTCGCCCACAGCGCTGCGAGAGCGCGAAACTATGTGCCCTCACTGGGCGCCGACAACGCCGGTGTACTTGCCGGCGTTTTGGGGTATTCAAAGGATCGCATCGCCGCGCTGTACGAGAAGCGGATTCTTTGCGACGACGGAGGACACGCAAATGGGTGAAATTCTGGCGGTTGGAATTACTCATTATCCGCCGCTCGCAGGACGCGACGAGACGATGGCGTTCATTCTGAAGCGGATGCTCGAGAATCCGCAGCTCCCCGAGAAATGGCGGCGCGTGGAAAACTGGCCCGAGGCAATGCGCAAGGAGTGGAGCACCGACGAGGGCGCTGCCGCCGCGCGCATTCATCGCGAGCGGCTACTTCACGCGCTGCGCAAGACGCGCGCGCAGATCGATGAATCTCGTCCCGACTTCATCGTGGTGTGGGGCGACGATCAGTACGAGAATTTTCGCGAAGACGTGGTGCCCCCCTACTGTATCTACGCCCACGAATCTTTCGAGTTCGGGCCCGGGATGATGCCGAACAATATCTGGAATGAGCCCACCGACCGGAAGTTTCATTCGCCCGGCAATGTCGCGGCCGCCAAATATCTTGCCGGCGGCCTGATCGAAGCGGGATTCGATACCGCATATTCCTACAAGCCCCTTCATCATCCGCTTGGACATGCATTCGCCAACGCCGTGCTGTACCTGGATTACGATCGCAAAGGGTTTCCTTATCCCCTAATTCCGTTCGCGATAAACTGCTACGGCCGCAAGGTGATCGCGCAGCGCGGCGGTCTTCCGATGTTCGAAAATCCGCCTACCGAGGCGCAACTCGATCCGCCCGCGCCGACGCCGCGGCGGCTCTTCGACCTCGGCGCCGCAACCGCACGGATTCTTGCGGAGAGTCCGTGGCGGGTCGCACTGCTGGCGTCGTCCGGTTGGTCGCACGCGTTTCTCACCGAGAAGAATTTCTTCCTCTACCCGGACACCCCGGCGGATCGGATGCTGTACGAAGCCTTGCGCGCAGGAAATTATGACGCGTGGCGAAACTATCCGGCGTCGGCGGTCGAGGCGAGCGGGCAGCAGGAAATCCTCAACTGGATGTGCCTCACCGGAGCGCTCGCTGAGCTGCGGCGCAAGCCGGCGGAAACCGAGTTCATCGACACCTGGATCTTCAACTCCTCAAAGTGTTTTCTCACCGCACCGCCGCCTCATTGACCGGATTCGCGGAGAGCCGAGATGAGACTTAGTGGAAAAGTTGCGCTCGTTACCGGCACCAGCCCCAACATCGGTGGCGGGATTGCCGAGGGCCTCGCCGCCGAGGGCGCCGCGATCGTGTGCGTCGATTCGCGTGCGGAGAACGCCGACGATTGCGCGCGCTACCTGAAGAGCATCGGCGCACGCGCCGCCGCGGTGACTTGCGACGTCACCGACGAGCGTCAGGTGATCGGGGCGGTGGCCGCCGCGCGAGAAGCATTCGGCGGCATCGATATCCTGATCAACTGCGCCGCTATCTTCAACAAGAAGGGCGTGCTCGACATGCCGCTCGAGGAATGGCAGCGGCAGCTCGCGATCATTCTCGGCGGCACTTTTCTGTTCACCAAGCATGTCGCGAAGCTGATGATCGAACAGCGCCGCAAGGGCAGCATCCTGAATATCATCTCGACCGCGGGCCATCAGGGCGAGCCCAACAACATCGCCTATTGCACCGGCAAGAGCGGCCTTTTGAATTTCACCCGATCGGCCGCGATGGAACTGATCGGCGACGGCATCCGCGTGAATAGCCTGACGCCCACCGCGACCGATCCCTCGGAATCCATCGAGCGGGCCGGGCGATGGGGCCGTAAAGGACCCAGCGCCGATCAATCCAGTCGGCTCAAGCAG
>JBGPMZ010000306.1:0-4399 GCA_041487255.1 Binataceae bacterium (SeqCode)
GAACGCGCGGATGTCTTCGACCAGCGCCTGCGGTTCCTCCATATGAGCGAAGTGGCCGCCGCTCGGAAAGCGCGTCCAGCGCTTGAGGTTGTAGTAACCCTCGGCCCACTTGTGCGGCATCAGGATGACTTCCTTGGGAAATACCGCGATTGCGGTCGGCGCCTCGATGACTGGCTTGCGCTCGTGCGAGGGCTGCCATCGTTCATGCACCGCCTCGTAGTAGAAGCGCGCCGAGGTCCCGTAGCTCTCGGTCGCCCAGTAGATCGTCATCGTCGCGAGGAGCTCATCCTTGCTGAAGCGCTTCTCGACGTCGCCGTCGCAATCGCTCCACGCGCGGCGCTTCTCGAGGATCCACGCACACAGTCCGGCGGGAGAGTCATTCATCGCATAGGCAAGCGTCTGCGGCCGCGTCGTCTGAATGGCGGAGTAGCCACTGCCGTCGGTCATGAAGCCCATCGAGCGTTCATGCCATCCCTGCTCATCGGGTCCGTACTCGGAAGCGGCGGGGAATCGCCCGCCCCATAGATTCAGATTGATCGCCATGTTCATGTGTACGCCGATCAGCTTGTCGGCGTGCTTATGGCCGAGCTGATGCGTGATGATGGATCCCCAGTCGCCACCCTGAGCCGCGAATTTCTTGTACCCCAGCACGTCCTGCATCAAGCGCACCCAGAGATCCGCGGTGCGCCAGTAGTTGATGCCCGGTTTGGTCAATGGCGTAGAGAAGCCATAGCCGGGTAGCGAGGGCACCACGACATCGAAGGCATCGCGCGGGTCGCCGCCATGCGCACCGGGATCGGCGAGCGGCCTGATGACCTTGTTGATATCCCAAAATGTCCACGGCCATCCATGGGTCACGATGAGCGGCATCGGGTTGGGTCCCTTGCCCTTCTCGTGGATGAAATGAATCGGAACGCCATCGATCTCGGTCTTGAAGTTCGAGAACGAATTGATCTTCGCCTCGATGCTTCGCCAATCGAATTTGTTGATCCAGTAATCGACCAGCTCGCGCAAATACTCGAGGTTGGTGCCGTAGCGCCAATCGTTGTTGGCGAAGTCGCGCGGCCATCGCGTCCGTTTGAGGCGCTCGCGCAAATCGGCGAGCACCTCGTCCGGGATGTGAACTCGGAATGCTTCTTTGCCAGCCACTGGAGGCCCTACTTCTTCGGCGTGATGTCGATATTGTCGTCGAGGCCCATGCCCTTGATCGACACCTCGAAGCGATCCTGCATCTGCGCGTCATCGTCATTGAGCTCGCGCGTATAGCAGCAATACTCGAGCTGCATCCCGTTCGGATCCTTGAAGTAGATCGATTTCGCCCAATCGTGATCGACGATCTCGCTGACCTTGACGCCCTTCCCGAGGAGTTCCTCACGCTTATGCTCGAGGCCAGACAAACTGCCGGTCTCGAAGGCGAAATGATAGAACGCACTGGGCACGCCCAGACCTCGATTGATGCCGGCATCGTACTCGGCGGGAACTCCGGGGACGCCGCGAGCTTCCATGAAGGCGAGCAGCTGATCGCGCCCAGTGTCGAAGAAGATGTGACGAATCTTGCCGCCCTCTTTGACCGCGATAGTGTCGCAGCGCACCGGTTTGAAACCGAGCACGCCTTCGTAGAACTCGCGGGTCTTGTCGAGATCCAGTGTCGAGAGCCCGATGTGAGAGAATCCTTTGTGCGACATTAGAACTGACCTCCTCGCCTGATTGGTCTGCTTATACCACCTGC
The DNA here is from genome assembly GCA_041487255.1 of Binataceae bacterium (SeqCode). Taxonomy (GTDB): domain Bacteria; phylum Desulfobacterota; class Binatia; order Binatales; family Binataceae; genus DATGKG01. Next base: position 1,730 of record JBGPMZ010000306.1, read on the forward strand.
GCCTCGATGCGGGGTAGCCGCCTGCGGTCGCCGGCCGCGACCTCGCATCGATACGCTCGGCTTCGCTGCGGTCGGCTACGAACGTCATCGCGCAGAGTTGATTTGACCTATCTCGAATGTTGCCCCATCCTCGATCACAACAATCTGTTTACAGCGCGGACTGCATGGTCCACTTCCTCTCTGATGTCGCGCGAGTCTGAGTAAAAGCGAATGGAACGTATTGTCGAAATTACCGAATTGGCTCTGCGCGATGCGCATCAGAGTCTCCTCGCGACGCGGATGGCCATGGAAGACATGGTTCCGGCCTGCGAGGACCTCGACAACGCCGGGTTCTGGTCGCTCGAATGTTGGGGTGGCGCGACCTTCGATTCATGCATCCGCTTTCTGAATGAGGATCCGTGGGAACGGTTGCGCACCTTCCGTAAGTTGCTCCCGAAGTCTCGGCTCCAGATGCTGCTCCGAGGGCAGAACCTCCTCGGCTATCGCCACTATGAAGATAGCGTGGTCGAACGCTTCGTCGACAAGGCGGCCGAGCACGGGATGGACGTCTTTCGGATCTTCGACGCGCTGAACGATCTGCGCAACCTTCAGACCAGCGTTCGCGCGGTGAAGAAGACCGGCAAGCATGCGCAGGGAACCATCTGCTACACGGTGAGCCCGCTGCACACGATTGCGGCATTCGTCGAGATGGCGCAGCGGCTGAAGGAGATGGGCTCCGATTCCATCTGCATCAAGGACATGGCGGGCCTGCTGAAGCCTCAACCCGCGTATGACCTCGTCAAAGGCATCAAGCAAAAGTGCGGCGCCGACACCCTGGTGCATGTGCACGCGCATGCCACCACCGGCGTCACGATGGTCTCCCTCATGAAAGCGGTCGAGGCCGGATGCGACATCGTCGATACCGCGGTCAGCTCGATGTCATTGGGGCCGGGCCACAATCCGACCGAGAGCTTGGTCGAGATGTTGGAGGGCACCGGCTACAAAACCCGGCTCGACATGGCGCGCATACTGCGCGTCAAGCGCCATTTCGCATCGGTGCGTCCGCGCTATCGCGAGTTTCTCAGCGAATTCACTGGAGTGGATACGGAAATCTTCAAGAGCCAGATTCCGGGCGGAATGATTTCCAATATGGAGAGCCAGCTCAAAGGCCAGGGCGCTGCCGATCGCATCGACGAGGTCCTCGAAGAGGTGCCGCTGGTCCGCCAAGATGCCGGCTACCCTCCGCTGGTTACGCCATCGAGCCAAATCGTTGGTTCGCAGGCGGTCTTCAACGTGCTGATGGGGAAATACAAAGTCATGACCGGCGAGTTCGCCGACCTGATGCTCGGCTACTACGGCAGCACCATCGGCGAGAAAAATCCGCAAGTCCTCGCGATGGCGCTTGAGCACGCCAAGAAGTCCGCCATCACCGGGCGTCCCGCTGATCTGCTAAAACCGGAATGGGAGCATCTGAGGACCCAGGCCCTCGCGCTCGAGGGATGCAATGGCGGTGACGAAGATGTCCTGACCTATGCGATGTTCCCGCAAGTCGCGCCGAAATTCTTCAAGAGCCGTGCCGAGGGCCCGAAGAACGTCGGCAGCGATCCCGCGAAGAAAGCCGCTCCCGCGCCCGCACCGCCCCAGAAAAAGCCGCAAGCAAACGGGGCGCAGCGGCAATCAGAGACACCGGTGAGCTACGTCATCACCCTCAACGGAAAAGAGCACCGCGTCACGGTCGCGCCTTCGACCTAGAAGCCCAGGAGTTCCGATGTCGAATCTGGTTGCCAATCAGGCCCCTAAAACGATCGCCGGGATGGTCGAAGAGCTTCGCTCCAGGCGCTCCGAGATTCAGCTCGGCGGCGGCAGGGATCGCACCGATAAGCAGCATGCCGCCGGGAAGCTCGTCGCGCGCGAGCGTATCGAGAGCCTCGTCGATGCGGGCAGCTTCCAGGAACTGGCGTTGTTCGCGAGGCATCGCTCGACTTATTTCGGGATGGCCGACAAAGACCTCCCCGCCGACGGAGTCGTGACCGGATGCGCAACCATCGACCGGCGGCTCATCCACCTGGCGAGCCAGGACTTCACCGTTGCCGGCGGCGCGGCGGGCGAGATGCACTGCGACAAGATCGCCAACATGATGAAGCTGTCGCTCAAGACCGGCAGCCCGTTTGTCTTCATCAATGATTCCGGCGGCGCGCGCGTTCAGGAAGGGATCGACAGCCTCGCCGGCTATGGTCGCGTGTTCTTCAACAATGTGGAGCTATCCGGGTCGGTGCCGCAGATCTCTCTGATCTGCGGTCCATGCGCGGGCGGCGCGGCCTACAGCCCCGCGCTTACCGACTTCATCATCCTCACCAAACAGGCGCACATGTTTATCACCGGGCCGCAGGTCATCAAGCAGGTGACCGGCGAGACCGTCAGTCCCGAGGACCTTGGCGGCGCGGTCGCGCAGATGAACAACTCGGGCGTAGTCCATTTGCTGGCCCAGAACGATGACGAGGCGCTTTACCTTTGTCGCCGGCTGCTGAGCTTCCTGCCCTCGAACAACATGGAAGATCCGCCGCGCGCTCCATACGACTTGCCCTTGGAGAGCGATCCCGAATTCGACGGCTTGGTTTCCGCTGAAACCAAGCTCGCTTATGACGTGCGCACCGTGATTGCGCGCATCGTCGACTACCAGGATTTTCTGGA
>JBGPMZ010000307.1:0-4394 GCA_041487255.1 Binataceae bacterium (SeqCode)
CCCGCAGAATGCGCCGGCTCGGTGAGTCGATCATGGGTGACGCGGCCGGAACACTGCAGTTCAGCTTCGACGATGCCGAAGGTTACAATCCCAAGGTCGAGAACTACACCTATCGCTTCCTGGGCGAAAAGCCGATGCTGGCCGCAATGCATGTCGCGGTGGTTCCCGGCAACGTGTGCCCATACGACGGCGGCGGCACGGTTTGCCCGGCCGAATGGGAAATGCGGCGGGTGCTGGTGGTGGAAACCACTCCTAACCGCAAGAAGATCGGCGAAGAGCTTTATTCCAAGCACCTCGTCTACATCGACACCGAAGCGGACGTCGTAGTTTATCACGACATGTATGATCGCCGCGGCGAACTGATGGTCAACTTCTGCAACTGGCTGACTTACCGCGACCGTCCGGTGCCGGATGCAAAAGTCGCGATCTATCCGTTCAAACGCGTGTTCCAAGTCAACGGCACCAGCACCAACGTGCAGAACGGAATGTCGAGCTTCTGCGATCTGCCGACCCCCGGCGCGCCGGAGAAGGAATGCTGGTACATCAATATGGGCGCGGTGACACCGGCCGATTTCACCACCGACGCGGTGGTCAAGTCTGCGATGGGCTTCTAGAGTCTGATCCTCATTCGTCGAGGGCGCGCATCCTGAGTCAAGGTGCGCGCCTTCGTTTTTCTGTGGAAAGTCGCGCGAATTGATCGTGCCAAGCTTGGTGCGCCGATGTAGAGTCCCCTCCCTGCGACGCCGGCGATGCGTTGCGCAATCCAATGCAAGTTCGGATGGTCGTTGTTGGCGCGGTCCGGGGGATCGACGAACTGACCTACTCAGTTCCTCCTGAGCTGGAAGGGCGTATTCGCCCCGGCCATCGGGTACTGGCGCCGCTGCGCTCGCGCAAAGTGACCGGGGTGGTGCTGGAGACCGCGGCCAGCTTTCCGGGCATCAATGGGCATCTGAAGCCCATTCTCGAATTGCTCGAGCCGCGCCCACTGTTCGATCGAGCGCATCTCCAGATGATGGAGTTCCTCGCGAACTACTACATGGCGCCGCTGGCGGAAGTTTATCGAAGCGTGATTCCCGCCGTCGCACGGGTCGAGTCGCGGCTGGTTTACAAGCTCGCGCACCCACCCGACGTGCTGCGGCAGGCGGCGTTTACCGATATTGAACGCACCATCGTACAAGCGCTAGCGATGCATCCTGTGGATTCGCGCCGGATGGCGCGGCTGGGAGCGGCGCGCGCCGTAGCCTCGGCGCTTGCGTCTCTAAGAACAGAGGGGATTGTCGAAACTGCGGATTCGACGCGCGGCCGCCACCGCGACTTGCGTGACCCGATCGCGCATCTCAACGGCCACTCAGATGCGCAGTCGCTGCGCGGAAAGAAGCAGCGTGAAATCGTTGCAGCTATCGCGATGGCGGGGGGCAGCCTCTCAACGTCGGAGCTCGAGAGTCGCGTGCCGAGCGTGCGGCTCGCGCTGAGAGTCCTTGAACGTCGCGGCATCGTGCGGATGGAAATGGCGTCGCCCGCGGCCAACGCCCCGCGATCGGCGAATGGTGCGTTGCCCGCCGCATCGCCACCGTACGAGCTTACCCCGGAACAACGCGCCGCGATCGACGCCGTCGCGCGCCCAATCGAGGAGAAGCGTTACGAGGGTTTTCTGCTTCATGGGGTGACCGGTAGCGGCAAGACCGAAGTCTATATGCAACTCGCCGCGCAAGTGATTGCCGCCGGGCGCAACGTCATTGTGATGGTGCCGGAAATCGCGCTCGCCGATGAAGTCGTCAGATCGTTCCGCGCGCGCTTCGGCTCGCTGGTGGGTATCGCCCACAGCGCGCAGAACGTTTCCGAGCGATGGGCGAGCTGGACCGCGGCGCTGTCGGGTGAGGCGCGCATCATGATCGGACCGCGCTCGCTGATCTTCGCGCCGCTGCACGACGCCGGGCTGATCGTCGTCGACGAGGAGCACGATTCCGCTTACAAAAACGAGGAAGGCATCCGCTATCACGCGCGCGATCTCGCGGTGGTGCTGGCGCGCTTCGCCCGATGCCCGGTGCTGCTCGGCTCCGCGACACCATCGGCTGAATCATTCGCCAATACGCGGCGTGGGCGTTATCACCTGCTGAGGCTGCCGCGGCGCGTCAACGATCGCGCGATGGCCACCGTCGAAGTAATCGATCTGCGCATCGGACTTGCGCAGGCGCGTGCTGCCAAGCGGGCTGAGAAGAAACCCGACGCGGTCCCGCTCTCGCCTGAGCTGATCGCTGCGCTGGGCGAGAACCTCGCCTCGGGCGGGCAGAGCATGGTCTTCCTCAACCGCCGCGGTTACCACAACTTTCTGCAGTGCAATGTTTGCGGCAATGTCATCGCGTGCCCCAACTGCAGCGTCAGCATGACGTTTCATCTGCGCGACCGTTCGCTGCGCTGCCACTATTGCGGCAATCGATCCGCCGCGCCGGAGCAATGTCCCGAGTGCAACGAACTCGGCCTCAGCGGGCAAGGTTACGGCACCGAGCGGCTGCAATCCGCGCTCGCAGAGCTGATGCCGACCGCGCGAATCGAGCGGATGGACAGCGACACCAGCGGGCGCAAAGGCGCGCGTGCGGACATTCTTGCGGCGTTGCGCGCCCGCGAAATCGACGTGCTGGTCGGCACCCAGATGATCACCAAGGGCTTCGATTTTCCCGGCGTGACTCTGGCGGCGGTGATTTTCGCGGATGCTTCGCTCAACCTTCCGGATTTCCGCTCCGCTGAACGGACGTTTCAGTTGCTGACCCAGGTGGCGGGGCGCGCGGGCCGCGGCGAGCGCGCCGGCCGCGTCATCATCCAGACCTATGCGCCCCACCACTACAGCATCCGCGCCGCGCGCGAGCAGGATTACGCGCGCTTCATCCGCCGTGAACTCGAACTGCGCCGCGAACTTTCCTATCCGCCATTCGCGAAGCTCGCGATGGTGCGGATCGAGGGCGAGGATCCGGATGCGGTATCGCGCATCGCAACCGCGGCAGCGCACGCACTCGCGCGCGCCGCCGACGCGTATCGAAGGACCGCATCGCCCGACATCATCCGCGTGTTGGGTCCCGCGCCCGCGCCGATCGAACGCATCAAGAAGCGCTACCGATGGCAGGTGATGGTGAAGTCTGAGAATCTCACCGCGCTGCGCACCGCGCTCTCCGCGATGCAGGCGGCGCTTGCACGGCGCGCCCGCGACAGCGATGTTTATCTCGGCATCGATATCGATCCCGTCCGCATGCTCTGAGAAAATCAGTTTGTGAGTGAGCATCAGAAAAACTCGTCGGACGATACCGTCCGCATGCCGAAGCCGAACGGTGTTCTTGATCTCAAAATGGATGACGGCGCGATCGTTCTCGTCCGCCGCCATGGCAATCCCACCGGTCCGCGCCTGGTGCTAAGCCACGGCAACGGGCTGGCGATCGATGCCTACCTGCCTTTCTGGAATCTGCTGCGCGATCGCTACGACCTGATCCTGTTCGATGTCCGCAATCATGGCGAGAATCCGTTGCATGGCGGCGCGGGCCACGACATGGCGCACTTTCTCGCCGATCTCGAGACGACGCTGCGCGAGGTTCAACGCGAATTCGGCCACAAGCCCATCGCCGGCGTGTTCCATTCGCTCTCGGGACTGATCGCGATTCGCCATGCGCTGGAGCATCCGGGCAGATGGCGCGCGCTGGTTCTTTTCGATCCGCCGATCTATCCGCGCGATGGCCATCCCCTGCGCAACGCTCAGCAGGGTGACAAGGATCAGCTGGCAGTCCGCGCGCGCAAGCGCACCGAGCGCTACCGGACTCCGCATGATTTCGCGAAGCAGTTGGCGTCGCGGCAAGTCTTCTCGCGCTGGCGCCCGCAGGCCTACGAGATGATGGCGCGCGCGACGCTGCGGGAGGAGCCTTCCAGCGGCGAGTGGATCCTCGCATGTCCGCGTGAGCTGGAGGCGCAGGTGTTCGACGAGAATCGCGATCCGTCGTTGTGGGTGAAACTCGGCGAGGTGAAAGCTCCCGTGAAGCTGATCGGCGCCGATCCGAATATCGACGGCGCGAGCGTGCCAGGGCTGCTGAGCAGGGCGGTCGCGGAGGAAACCGCGGTCGAGTACGAAGCGATTCCCGACACCACGCATTTTCTGCAAATCGAAAAGCCCGAAGCATGCGTGCGAGCGATGGAGACGTTCCTCGCCAAGCACGGCATGGCGGGATGACTCAAGCCGAGCGCGCTTTTTAGGATTTTTCTACTTTGATAGAGTGATGGTTCGAATCAGCCCGATAAGCTGCAGCTTCGAAACCAATGGCATTGCTCAGAATTCTGAAATTCCCCGAGCCTTCGCTGAAGGAGCCGGCCAAGGAAGTCGCGAATATCGATGGCAAGCTCGCGGGTTTCATCGATAG
>JBGPMZ010000308.1:0-4388 GCA_041487255.1 Binataceae bacterium (SeqCode)
AACCTCGATGATGGGTTTGAGTTTGGTGTGAATCGCACGCGTGTCGTCGCGCGCGAGTGCGACCTTGGTCACCCCCTCCTTGCGAATGGCCAGTTCATTCACCTGACCAAAAAAGTCCATCACATGAAAGCGCGCCTCATCCGCACCGTCGGGAAGCAAGCGTGGAAGCACCAACCCAAGAGTGGTATCAGAGCCATAGAGATCCGCCGGTAACTCCTTATTCGCTTCACCGGGAAAGGCCGCCTTACGAAAAAAGAGCACGTGCTTGCGCACCAGCGCACCGTTCGCCCCCAAGCTTCGATCGTCGAGGTAGACAGTCTGTGGCGAGGCCTCGCGATTGAGTAGCGTGCGGCTCTCCGTTGCGAGGCCATTGCTGAACCCTACATGCGCCATTAACAGCTCACCCTCGGGCGTCGAGGCGGTCGCCAGGGTCACGCGGCCCGCGCGCTGACCCTGCGCGAAGCTGCCGGAGTTGACCATCGCAAGATGCGGATCGGCGCCGCTTGCATCGGCCTGCGCGAGTTCGGCCACCGTCGGCTGATCGACCCCCGAGAGATCTCCAATCGATACCAACTCCACCGCCGTGTTCTGGTGTTGCGCGCTGCGATTGGACCCGAATCCCACCATCTTGAGCACGTAATATGGTTCGGCGCGGCGAATCCAAATCGTGAAGTGCGGCTTGATGAGTTTCAGAAACAGTGCGGGCACGCGCGGAAACAGCTTACCTAAGTCGAGATCGATCCGAACCCGAAGCGCATCGAACGAGCCGGCTGCAACGGTCAGCCGCTCGTTGCCTTCGCCATGAAAGATCGCGCCGACCAGTCCCCAATCCGACCACATCCACATCGTGAGTCGGCCGCCGCGCACCAGCGTGGCGAGATCGAGGGCGCGCCGGTTGAGGCACTCGCCCGGCTGCATGTCGGCGGCGATCGGCTGCGCGAGGAAGGGATAGTAGAGGGGATCGAAGGTGTCGAAATCGGAGCGCTCCAGTTCGCCATTCGCGGCGCGCATGACCGATCGAAACGACGTGGCGGGCCGCCCAACTCCGTTGGCGAAGAGGCATCCTGCAATCACTCGGGTCCCGATCGGATAAGTCGTCACCGTCAACTCGACGGGAATCGCCCCCTCGGCAGTTTGCCAACTGCGTATGCGTTGCAGTTCCTCGCCCGAGTCGCTATCGACGGTGCGGTACGTCATCACCTTTCCGGGCACGGATAGCTGCGCGAGCGCGCGCACCGGCGCGAAGATCGCGAACGCCAGTACAATCAAGACGAACGAGGTTCTCGAGGTCATGGCATCACGCGAAGTTTAGGATACCACCTCGAACGGGCGCATCATTTCGTTGTCCTCGTGCTCAAGGACGTGGCAATGCCAAACGTAGCGCCCGGTGAAACCCTCGAATCGAGCGATGATCTGCGTGACAGTCTTCGCCGGGCATCGCACGGTGTCCTTCCATCCCGACTCGTTGGCATCGGGCGGCTTCGCCCGCCCGATAAACTTCAGCACCTTCGACTTCTTGTATAGATCGACGGCGAATTCGCGCCGCTCGAGGATTTGAAAACGCACCAGGTGGAGATGCATCGGATGCGGATCGGGGGTGAGGTTTACGAAGCGCCAGATCTCGATGCTGCCGAGCGCGGGCCGCTCGGAAATCGGCATGTCCCAATGCATCCCGTTGAGCAGCATCCGCATGACCCTTCCCGCGGCATTGTTGTCCTGGTCGAGTGTGAGGGTGCGGGTCCGAACCGCGCTGGACGCCGGCAACGGTTTGATGCGACGCAAGGTGGCCGGCAACGAGGCGGAACTTGCCACCGCGGCGCCCTCGACGCGAAATTGCATGATTGGTCCCGATACGTCCTTCAGCACGATTTGCGCCCCTCGATGCGGGGCGAAATCTATCACGATGTCGGCGCGCTCAGCGGGCGCCAGAATTATCGAAGTCACACTCGCTGGCTCGCGCAGCAGTCCCTGGTCGGATCCGATCTGATGGAACGCCTCCTGATTCGACAGCGACAGCGTCAGAAACCGGCTGTTCGATACATTGACGACCCGAAAGCGGTATTGGCGCGGCTCCACTGCGAGATACGGCAGCAGCTTGCCGTTGGCGAGGATGAGGTTGCCGTAAAATTCGGGCAACCACGGAGCATCGAACATCGGCGACGCCTGGTAGTAGAGCTGACCCTGCGAATCGATCTTTCGATCGCATAGGACGAGCGGAATTTCGTACTTGCCGCTGGGCAGGTTGAGCCCGTCCTCCACGCTATCGCGAACGATATACGCGCCGAACAATCCCGCGTAGACATTGAGGCGTGTGATGCCGAGCGCGTGGTCGTGATACCAGAGCATCGCGGCGTCTTGGCCATTGGGGTAGTAGGAGAGCCGCGACTTCCCAGGCAGATACCAATCCTCGGGATAACCGTCGCTCTCGGGGCGGACCTTGGCGCCGTGCAGATGAACCACGGCCCGTACATTTGGCTTGCTCGCCTCCGCGCCGTGAATGTGATGATCGATCGGCAACAGATGCGCCTTAGGCAGCGCGTTTACCCATTCCACCATCAGAGGACGGCCGCTGTGCGCCTCGATGGTAGGTCCCGGCGAGGTTGCGCCATATCCCCAGAGGCGCGTCGGCGGCAGGTCGCGATGCAACTTGAGCAGCACCTCACTCATCGGCATGCGGTAGTAGGGGATGCGCTCGGCGGGCTTCATCGGGTCGGCGCGATATTCGACCGGGCGCGCCACTTCGGGAATCGGGAGCGAATCGACGAAGTGCGCGAGCGACGAAGGCGCCAGCGTCGAGCGCGGCACGACTTCGCGCAGTTCGTCCTCGGACTCCGTTGCCATCGGCATGGTGATCGCGGCGGCCAGAAGCCCGCTGTTCCTCAGAAACTCCCGTCTGGTGATCACGCCCCCTCCGCCCTGCCGTCCAGGCGCAAGTGGGAGCGTATCGAAGCGGACCGCGCAACTCCATCGGAGGCGATGAACCGTCGGTCATCGGGGCCAACAAATTGTGCTATCATCTAGATGAGCCACCACTCGGAATCGCCGAGCGGTGTCCTCAGCGTTTCGCGAAGGACCTCGATGAGACGATTCGAGAGTTGAAAGTGCAAAAACAAACCCACTGGGCCGGAACCATCGCACCGTGCCGCGCGAGCGATTTTACATAAACAAAGCCAAACTCATGAGCAAAGACGAGGGTTTTCTTCTGGCGTGGTGGCGCGCGCAGCACCCTCACCCGCTTGTCGCGATTGTCGCGCAGCCGAGGAGCGACCATCGCGCCAAGCGACCTCTCCCGCGAAGAGACGCGGGAGAGGAAAGAAGTAGAAATCGCAAAAACAAACCCATTATTCGGCATCGCCGAATAATGGTCCTGAGTCCGCGAAGGACCTCGAATTGCACGACGCCAAGCGTCAAAATCGCAAAAACAAACCCCACTTGCAGTTCAGGGGTCTGGGTAGCGTAACATATTGATTTTATTGGATAATCTACGAATCAGCGTACCGTCGCAAGGACCAAATACATGCACTTCGCGGATCTAGAGCACGGATTTGCACGGCATCGACGGCTGTAACTCAAGGCACGGGAGCATAGGGTGGCTTCGCGTGCCATCTTGATGCCTTCTTGGCCCATCACCTTGACTCTATTCCAACCGTCATTTATCCCTGTACCAGGACGGGGGCTCGACAGGGCTGGGATTCTCGGGGTCTGGCGCTACGCATCTGCGGGCACCAGCCTTTTTTTTGCCAGCCGAACGCAGCCTCCGACCGAAGCATTATCGTGCCAGCATTAAAGAAGTATCTGTTCACCCCTGGTCCCGCGCCAGTTCCAACCGAAGTCTTGCTCGAAATGGCGCGCCCGGTCATCCACCATCGCACCCCCGATTTTTCCAGGGCGCTCGACCAGTCGCGCGACCGCCTCAAACCGCTGTTCGGCACCAAGGAGGAAGTGCTCCTCCTCGCCTCGACCGGCACCGGCGCGATGGAGTCCGCAGTTGTCAACCTCCTCTCGCCGGGTGAGCACGCCATCTTCGTCAATGGCGGCAAGTTCGGCGAGCGATGGGGCAAGCTGCTCACCACCTACGGAATCGTCCCGCATGAGGTAAAGGTCGAGTGGGGTCGCGCGGTGCGCCCCGAGCAAGTTGATGATGCGCTCAAGCAGCATCCCGAGGCACGCGCGATTTTCGTGCAGGCGAGCGAGACCTCGACCTGCGCTGTGCATCCGGTGCCGGAGCTCGGCGAGGTCGCGAAGCGGCGCAATGTGCTGCTTATCGTCGATGGGATCACTTCGGTCGGCGTCTACGAGCAGAAGATGGATGCATGGGGGATCGACGCGCTGGTGACCGGCAGCCAGAAGGCGCTGATGCTTCCGCAGGGTCTCGGCATGATCGCGCT
>JBGPMZ010000309.1:0-4372 GCA_041487255.1 Binataceae bacterium (SeqCode)
GGGAATAATCGGCCCGTGATCATGGTTCACGGAATCCGCCGCGTTCGCCGTATCGTTGAAGGTCACCGTCTCGGTGGTCGGCTTCGATAGCGGACCGGTGCCGCCGTCCAATGCGGAAACGGGGGCCGCGGGACTGTCGTCGGTCATCGCGGGCGGCGCAGAACCAGCTTTGAGCGGCGCCGATACGTTCCGGATCGCGCTGACGTTGACGTTGTATGTCACGTCCTCGCCATCCTTGAGCTTGACCGAGATCGCCCACTTGCCTTCTTCGGCGCCGAGCAGCACCAGCTTCGATGGATCCTCGTTATGCGCCACCAGGGCGTGCGCGTTTTGAATGACGCGGATCGCCGGTTTGCTTTCGGGATTCAGATTTTCGATGACCTGAGACTGCCCCGCGCTAAGGTTGATCGCCTCCTGGCGAATCGGGCTCCCATCGGCCGCCCTGGCCGGCTGGCCGAGAAGCAGACTCATCGCAACCAGCAGCCACGGAAGCAGGTCAATGGTTCCACTGCCACGACTTGTTTTCATTGTTCGATCCCTCATCTCCCCGCCTTGCCTCACGGGATATCGATAGTCTTGCCCTTGGGGGCGAAAGAGGCCGATTGATCCGCCGCAGCCGTGTCCGAAGGCGGCAGCGTCGGACCGCGTGAGTTGGACGCGTGCGAGGCGTCACCTTCTTCTTTGGTTGCGGAAGGCTCGTCGGTCGCGCCTTCGTCGGCGTTGTGGTCGTCGGTCACCATCGAAAAGCCATCTCCCGGCGCTGCCGGTGAATGTCGGCGACCACCGTCCGCCATCGCTTCCTTGACGAAGGAAACCGACTCGGAGTTCTTGCCGTCGCGGTAGATCTGGACCTGGAACTTTGGTTGCGGACGATAAATCGGGGCGGCGGCTTCCGCATGCTGAACCGGCATTACGGGCGCCGAATTGAGGCTGTACTGATGCAGTAGCTCTTCGACATTGGTACCGCTGGTAAGAACGATCTTGCTGTCGGAATAATTGCGCATCGCAAGCCGGAGCACCCCTTCGCGGGTCGCGAGCGTGAGGCGTTCGGCATCCTGCGGAGTGACCAACACGGTGACCACCTTCACCAGGTTGGGTTCGTCCTTCTTGTTTTCGACTTCCTGCGCGACGGCGAGGACTTCGACATTTTGAAGAACGATCTTGGAAAACGGTTTGTCGCCGCCCTGGCCGGTGCCTTGGTTGGCGACTGCGACCAGGATGTCGACATGCGCGTGCGGCAGGATGAAGCCCGCGATATCGCTGACCTCATCTACCTGAACCGAGACTGCACGCAGCCCGGGCGGAATCAGCAGCGGCAGTATCCCAGCGGTCTTCTGACCCAGGAACAGTTTGGTCGCGACGATTGGCTCGTTGGTGACGAACTGATTTTTCACAAACGCGCCGGCCACCTGGCCGGGATTCGTAAACGCGCCTTCCGGGATCGCATCGGCGGACCATCGCGCCAGCTTCAACTGGCCGGGATCGATCTTGCTGCCGAGCGGCAAATCGTTTGCGGCCACCACGATATAGACCGTTTTGGCCATCGCCCTCTGGACCTCGGCTTCCCTCTTTTTCAGGGCGCTGTACACCACCACCGAGGCCAGCATCGCCGCCAGACCCGCGAGCGCGACAAAAATCACTGGCCGTTTCATTCTCTTCTCCCCCGCCGGCTCCCAGCACACAGCCAGCCGGCCTATTCAATGCCTCACAAGATGCAATTCAGCTGCGCTTCCTCAGCGAATGCCGATCTCGATGCCTCCTCGAGCGACAAGCGAGCAGGCAACATAGATTGCCCGCTCGTTTCGAAGATCGAATTGTCCGTTGGTCGTCATCGCGCCGGGGCGCGACGCGCTTACAGAGAACCGTCGATAGAGCCCAGGAGCGTCTGCACAATGGTTCCTGAAGTCTGGTAGAGCGAAACGACAATGGCTGCGATAGTGGCCAGGATCAGCGCGTACTCGGTCATCGTCTGACCGTCGCGACTCCCTACCCACCTGATAGTCCTGGTCCTCCAGTTCATAAGTTGATCCCCGAGTGGCCAGTGAACGGTTGTCAGGTAGGAAGCGGTGCGAGGCAGCCGGCTTCCTACCTGCGTCAATTACAGGTTGCCGTCGAGTGCGGTGAGCAGACTCGTGATGTCCCCGCCCATCGTCTGGTAGCCGATGTAAACCACCACGGCGACCGCCGACAGGATGAGCGCATACTCGGTCATGGTCTGGCCCTTGCACCACTCGCGAGCGATTCGAAAATTGCGCGTAATCCACTCCATGTTCGTTCACTCCCATTGTCTCTATGGCATCCGGCGGGTCTCCCCAGCCGAACGCGGTTGCGGAGTTTCTGACGCAGACGCTTACTTGGCGCTGGAGTGGACGTGCACAAGATCGGTCAAAGGATTCCGATCGCTCTAGCTGATCAACGTAGGCGCCGGTTTTGTCGGCGACCTCGCTCATCAACTCTGAAAGATCTGACCTCACCTTGCCTCCCGGTTCCGTTCCCTCCAGCTCCGCTTTCATAGCTTCGCGCGGGCAGCAGAAGCTGCGGACTAACTGCCGCCGGCGTTATTCCCTTGTTTCTCGGTATGCTCCTGGTTTACCGGCGTATCCCTGGCCTAGAGGTTGCCGTCGATCGAGGTAAGAAGGCCGGTGATGCTGGTGCCCATGGTCTTGTAGCCGGCGTACACCACCACCGCGACCGCTGAGAGGATCAGCGCGTACTCGGTCATGGTCTGACCTCGGCGCCAGTTCTGAGTTTTGACAACCATTCTGGTGATGAAGTCCATACCCGTGTCCTCCTTAGGCTGTTGCTGCATTGGCCTTAGCGGCCGGTTAACTCTGTCCGAGGTTCCGCCTTCAAAGCGGTGCTTAGTTCGAGACCCCTGGAAGGGAAGTCCGGAGCGTGGGCGGGGAGCGCCGGGGCCAGACCGATCGAAATCTGCCCCTCCAGGCAGTACGCCGAACAGTAGGATTTACTGATCAACCTGGCCGTATGTTCCGGCGGCATTCCCGCCCTGCGCATCATCGGTCCCCCCCTTCGGGATCAAACCACGGCGCTCTCCCCCCTTTGCCGTAGCAACGGAGATGCACACGTGGTCCGAACAGGGACCGAGTGAGCATCTCCCATGCCAATAAAGCCTAAAGGAAAAGACAGCGATTGCGTCGGAGAGCGAGTTCGCCTAAACCGCGCTTTTGCAACTGCGGTTGCTAGCGAGCAACAAGGCCGTTCTCGCCGAGGTCGCCCACCGGAGAAGGCCTTCCGGCAACTCTCATCCGCCTACATACAATTTGTAGGATATCGGGACAACTGGATCTACGAGACAATCGGCATCTTCGTGATTGCGCGGCCCTACCGATTGAAGGACTCGTTACCTGCAACCTGGTTTGCCGCATTGGCAACAAACATTCACTCCAACCTGTAGCAAAATCCTACGCAGGTCGCGATAAGCGCGACGACCTGGCGCGCTCAGGCCAGGCCCAGGTCCAGCTGATCTCCTTCCACCGTGCCGCTTCGCACGGCCGCGCCTGCTTCGAGCTCAAGCGCCCTGCGCGCGCCGAATACCATTGCGGAAACCCGCCAAGGTTTGAGCTTGTGATTGATCCGCAGCACCCGGTTGGATTTGTCGAGAAAAACAATGTCGATGGCAAAGCGCATGAAGAACATGTGCATCCACATCAAAGGAAGAAAGCGGTTGCCTTCGAACAGCATCCCGGCGCCCGACGCGAGGCCGTCGCGACCGAGTAGCCCGCGGCTTTGCGCCGCCATGCTCTCCGCGACTTCGAGCCGTTCGCACAGGACGGTGCCCCTGGTACGATTCAGCGCCCTCAGCGTTTGCGCCGTTTTCTCTTCTCCCATCGGATTGCAGCCTCCACGACAGGTTGCGGCACTGTCTAGCAGCGCGCGCCTATAATAGGATCACTTCGAATCAATGGCCTATCTTCCCATATTTCTCGACGTGACTGGCCGCCGATGTCTGGTGATTGGCGGTGGCAAGGTCGCTGCGCGCAAGGTCGCGAGCCTCCTCGAAGCCGGCGCCGACGTGATGGTGGTTAGCCCTTCGCTGGTCGAAGAGCTGACGGAGCTCGCACGCCACCAGCGCATCCAGCATCTGGATCGCGAGTACCAGGCGGGCGACATGAAGGGCGCCGCGCTGATCTATGCTGCGACTGACGACGCCGAGCTGCATCAGCGCCTGCATGCGGAAGCGCGCGAGCGCCGGATTCCGATCAATGTCGTAGACGTACCATCCTTGTGCACCTTCATCGCACCCGCAGTGCTGACCCGCGGGTCGCTCAAGATCGCGGTCTCGACCGAAGGCGCAAGTCCCGCGATGGCGAAGCGAATCGTCCAGCGCCTCGGACGGCTCTTCGGTACCGAA
>JBGPMZ010000310.1:0-4368 GCA_041487255.1 Binataceae bacterium (SeqCode)
ACCTCGGCGCCGCCGAGGAACTGCTGCAGAAAGCTATCCAATTGGCGCAAGTGCAGGGCGCGAAGTGGTGGGAGTTGCGCGCAACGATGAGCCTCGCGCGGCTGCTCGCGACGCAGAGCCGTCGCGACGAAGCGCGCGCGATGCTCGCGGACATCTACAACTGGTTCACCGAGGGCTTCGACACCGCCGACCTCATCGAGGCCAAGGCGCTGCTCGATGAACTAAAGGCATAGCCGGTATTTTTTAGAAGCGGCCTAAAATTCCGCCTTGAAGGTGTCGTGGCCGTCGCCCGCGTACGATACGCGGATGCTTTTCAAGCGGACCATCCGCAGCGGCGGCGCGTTGAAGAACGGCGCCTCGAAGGGATTCTTCTTGAGGAACGCCGCCTTCAGCGAGTTCCATTCGTCGCTGTCGCGCGGCACCACTTTGGCGACGCTTTGTACCACCGCGCGCGAGACTCTGAAGGTCGGCACGTCGCCGGTGTCACGCGTGTCGATCAGCACCGTCGCGTTCGGGCGCTTGAGCAGATTCTGAAACTTGTCCGCGCTCTCATTCATGATGAAGATGAGATCGAGGCCATCGGTTTCGCCGAATGCCTGCAGCGTCGCAGTCGGCCATTCGTCGCCCTGGGTGACCAGGACCGCGACATGTTGCGCATCGAAGAGTTTGATGAGTTTTTGTTTTTCCGCTTCGTCGAGCATGGTTCCTCGATTATATTCGCAATGACTATTCGCCTGAGATTTTTGTAGCACAGACTTTAGTCTGTGTATCTGATTTGAGCTTCTAAGACACAGACTGAAGTCTGTGCTACACCACTATCGTAACGATTCGGGTTCGACGACGAAGTCATATTCGACCGAATCCAGGTTTGCCGATTTCTGATACTTCACCACCAACTGCTCGCGCGAACCGAACACCACATCCGAATCGATGTACCTGTCGCCGTCGATATACAGCGCCGTCACCAGCGGCTTGAATCCCGACGCTGATATTATGAAGTGAATGTGCGCGGGACGAAACGGATGGCGCCCGAGCGCATTGAGCATCTTGCCCACCGGTCCGTCGCTCGGCACCCCATAGCTCGACGGCTTCACCGTGACGAAGTTGAACTTGCCTTCCGCGTTGGTGCGAAAACGCGCGCGCAGATTCATCTCGGCGCCCTTGAAATTGTCGAATTGCAAATCGTACAGCCCACCCGATGAGGCCTGCCATACGTCAACCCCCGCGCCGCTCAGCGGCTTTCCATCGGTCGCGGTGACGCCGCCATGGACGAGGAGCGGCTCGCCCTCGATGCCGCGTGCGATGCTCGCGCCGAGCGGCAGCTCGGGAGCGCCCTCGCGAAAGAAGGGGCCGAGCAGGCTCGACTCTGTCGCCGCCTGCGACTTGCCGCGATTCGCGAGCAGATCGACCAGTGCGCTGAGCCCCAACATATCGGACAGCAGGATGAATTCCTGGCGCTTGTCATCGGTAATATGGCCAACGTCGGTGAGAAAATTGATGCCCTTCATCCATTCGTCGGGCGCCAAATTCACCTCGCGCGCGAATTCATGCAGATGCCGAATCAGCGCGGTCATCACTTCTTTCAATCGCGGATTGGGACATTCGGCGAGCCGCTCCAGCGCGGATTCGGTAACGGTGTGCTGATCCAGATTCCGCATATAAAACTCCACGCTTGGCCCGCTTAGACACCGACTAAAACACGACTAGAAATCGACCGGGTTCGCCTTCAGCTTGCCGCTCGCATACTTCTCGGGCAGGGTGCTGTCGGCATTCTCCCACACCAGCAATATCGAGCGCTTGGGCGAGTAGCCCTGATGGCGAATGTCGGCCGGCATCGCGGCAACGTCGCCCGCTTTCATGACCGCGCGTGCACGCGGCGCGCCGGTCTCGCGATCCTGGATGTCCCAATGAATCTCGTCGCTGAGTTGCACGAACCATTCGACCCGATCGTTGCCGTGGATGATCGGGAGCATGAACTCCTCGGTGGTCGCGCAGACCTGGCTATCTTTAACCGTCGAGCACACCGACGGATTCCAGGTCACGTCGGAGCGCGAGACGTACGCGAAGAAGTTGTAAGCATGCACTTCGTTTTCGAATCCCGGCTCGGCGTGCACTTCGGGCTCGTCCTGCGGGACGTCGACGAATTGCCGATTGACGGGATTTCCTGCCGCATCGCTGCGGAGCGGAATGTCGCCCTTCATGCCGGTCATGCGGCTCGCGACCAGGCGCTTGCGATTGATCGCAACGGGATTGCTGCCGCGCTTGGGACCGAATGGAGTGCCGGTTTCGGCCGGCGCCGCAAACGGATCGAAGACCTCGTTGGTCCAGTCGGCGAGGATCTCGGCGAACAGCGCGCGCACGTCGTCGCCCTTGAGGTTCTCGACATGATGCTTGTTCTGCGCGCGATAGCCGGCATTGTAGAGCCCGGCGAAAACGTCGACGGTGCCGTAGTGATTGGCGGTGCCGAAAACGGAATCGAAGTTCACGATGCCGTAGAAAAAATTCCACGACACGTCGCGCATCAGCGCGCGCAGGAACGCATCGACGGGCGTGGTGTGGCTGCCGCCGGGCCAGCTGATATGCGCGAAGTACTCATCGCGGGTGAAGTTGAAGCCGCCTAACTTAAAGGCGCGATATCCATACTCATTGGCATCAGGCATTTTGCTCTCCTACTTCCGGCAGATGTCTACTTCTGGCAGATGTCCTTCCAGCGCTCGACCGTCAGGTCGCCCGCGATCGTCTGCAGCAGAATCACGCCGGGCTTGCTGGCGTGAAACTGGTACGCGGCGCCCTTGGGCAGCAGCGCCATATGGCCGCGCCGCGCCACGATATAGCCCATCTTTTTCCCGTCAGGGTTGCCCTCGAGCATGGTGGTGCCTTCGTGATCCTCGGCGACCAGCGCCTTGTTGAGTTTGACGAGGCGGATTTCAACTTCGCCATCCATCACGATCGCGGATTCATCGTGCGAGGCGGTGTACCAGGGGGAAGTGCCCTCGGCGCGCACCGCTTCGAGGACGTATTTCAGGTTTTTGCCGACCGCGATTTTTTCGTAGGGCTCGGCCTTCGAGGCGACTTCATAGATGTTCGAGAAGACATAATTCTTCGCGTCGTCGTTGATGACCTCGACGCCGCCCTTCTCGAAATGTTCCAGCGATCCGAAACGCGTCTTATGCGGCATCGCAAGTCCTCCGTGTTAACCAGACTCCATACTATCTTTCCGCGAAGTATTGGAAGGAGATTGAGCAAAAAGCCGCTGCTGCCCGATAGATGAAGCGTTGGCCTGCTCGTCAAACGGGTTAGGTATTGGAACTTCCGTCTCTTGTACCTTTTGCCAGAGGGTGGTTAGAAGCGGGGCACGAACATAGAAACGTCCGCGCCGCTCGCCTTTAGGAACCAGGAGCTTTTCCTTTACCAGTGAAGTGAGGTCGCGGCTCGCCAGATTCTCCGACACGTCTGCAACCTTCCGATAGCGTGGATTGGTAACCCGGTAGCCGAAGGTTGCGTCAGCGAGCGCGAAAATTATCCGCTCCGGCAGCTTTCGCTTTCGGATAATCGCCACCTCCAACTGCTCCCAAACGCGTTCGGTGATCCGGACGCGCCGCAACAATGTATGCGCCTGTCTGAAGTGGGCGACAAGGCAAAACTTCACGAATGGTAGCGGACTTCGATGCGGTGACCATTTTCCGCCGGCAACGTCCGTAAGGGCTTGATAGTACTCTTGGCGATTGCGTCCCAGGTACTCCTCGATGCTGCAAAACTCGGGACCCAGGATTCCCTGCCGCGCCAGAATCAGCGTTTGCAGGCACCTCGCCATGCGTCCGTTTCCATCGGCGAAAGGGTGAATCAGGGTGAGATTAAGGTGTCCCATCGCGGCGCGGACCATTGGAGATTCTTTCGGCGCGGGCGAATTCAGCAACACTACCAATTCATCCATCAAGGCCGGTACCATTTCAACTTCGGGCGGATCGTAAACGACTTCTCCGCGTTCGTCTCGAACATAGACGAGTCCCGCTCGCCAACGTCCGGGACGCTGGTCGAGAGCGTAGCGGAGCATAATGAAATGAAGGCTCTTGATCAGCTCTGTTCCGCACGAAAAGTTTGGATCGTCCGCGAGTTGAAGTACGTAGGTCATCGCATCGCGATAACCCGTCACTGCTAACCACGTTTCAGTATTCGCATCCATCGGTTGATCTTCGGCAACCGCGGCAATGGCGTCGTCCTTGGTGACGTTGTAGCCTTCGATGGTGTTGGAGCCCTGGATGGCCCTTGCTTCAAGCATTCTCCTCAGCCCGCCTGACCAACGGCGTGGCGAATCGTCGATGCGATGACGCATCCTTCGGCGCAGGTCGTCGATCATGCCAATGACCT
>JBGPMZ010000311.1:0-4358 GCA_041487255.1 Binataceae bacterium (SeqCode)
CAGCCGTCTCAACATCGCCACCGGCATCGCGAATATCTACGGACGCGACGCCATGACGATGTCGGCCGCATCGAAGACCGTCGCGGAGCTTTCCGGCGGACGCTTCCTGCTCGGCATCGGCGTCAGCCACAAGCCGCTGGTCACCAATCTGCGCGGGCACAGCTATGACAAGCCGTACTCCTACATGAAGGAATATCTTCCCAAGCTGAAGGGTGCGCTCTATCAAGGGCCGGCGCCCAAGGAGCCGGTGCCGGTGGTGATCGCGGCGCTGCATCCCAAAATGCTCGCGCTATGCGCCGCCGAGACGCAGGGGACGCATACCTATTTCGTGCCGCCCGAGCACACCGCCAAGGTACGTGCGCAAATCGGTCCCAAGCCGTGGGTCTGCGTCGAGCAGAAGGTCATCCTCGAAACCGACGCGACCAAGGCGCGCACCGCGGCTCGGCACTTCATGAAAACCTACGTGCCGCGGCTTCCGAATTACACCAACAATCTCAAGAACCTCGGATGGAAAGACGAGGAATTCGAGAACGGATGCAGCGATCGTCTGGTCGATGCGATCGTGGCATGGGGCACCGAGGCCCAAATCAGGGATCGTATCGATGCGCACTTCAAGGCCGGCGCCAGCCATGTCTGTATCCAGCCGCTCCGAATCGATATGGCGAACCTGCCCGACGAACGAGCGATGGAAGCATTCGCGCCGAAGTAAGCTCTCGCCATTTGGGAAATCGTACATTTTGCGAACGCGGGCCGCGCTCCGATAAGGGGGCGCGGTCTGCTAGGATCGCGGCTCTCGTCAGCGAGCTCGGGGAAGCCTTAGCAATGCCATTCGCATCGCAATCGGCCAGCGTCGCAGAGACGCTCGCTTTCGGAATTTCGTTGTTGCTCACCGTCGGCATCGCGGGATGTTTCTCGACCCGCGAGAAGGACGCCGAAGATGCCGAGGCTGCCGCCGCTCGCTCGCAGGCCTCGGCGGAGCGCGCCGAGGCGGCCGCCGACAAGGCCCTGGAAGCCTCGGCCGCCGCGATGAAGGCCGCCGACCATGCGGCGGCCGCGGTGAAAGAGGCGACTAAGGAGATGGATCGCGTCTCGGCGCACCTCGAGCAGATGGCGAAGGAGCGCGAAGAAGAGGAGCAGGAGGAAGCGAAACCGAAGCCTCGTCATCGCAAGGCGGCCGCATCGGGGGAGAAAACCTCCTCAAGCGTGACTGCCGCGAGTGCAGCCGGAGGGCGCGGACCTGCGGCGGAAACCTCGCCCGCGAAATAGTCGTTCCGATGAGTATGGAATCCGGTTGAAAACAGCAGTGCGATCGATCTCACCAAGCTGAGGTGCAGCGTATGCCTGCCAGCTCGAAATTCTCTCATCGCCAGGGCGAAGAGGTTCTCAGTGCCGAGGAACTCGAGGCGCGCCGCCGCGAGGCCGAAGTTCGTGGTGAGCTGATCGCCCCCAAGACGCGGCGCCTCGTCTGGCTCAACATCGCGGGGCCGCTGGGCGCGGTGATCATCGCGATCATGCTGGCCGCGTTCTATCGCAATCCGATCGGCGTGCTGCGATGGGTGCAAGCGACCCAGCTCGGGTGGTCCGGCGTGACCAAGGCCGAGGTCGGTCTCGATGCGGGATTGATGACCTACTACATCAACGGCGGCTATCCCGACATGGAGCCGGTGATAATGATTCACGGCCTCGGCCCGAATGCCGCGCTGGTGTGGCGCGACGTGATGGGGCCGGTCGGCCAGGGGCACTACAAGGTGATGGCGCCCAACCTTTATGGATTCGCGGATTCCGAGCATCAGCAGATCGACCATTCGATCGCGTACCAGGCGGCCGGCATCGGCAAGTTCATCGACCAGATGAAAATCGACAAGGTCAATCTGATCGGATGGGACCTCGGCGCCGACGTCGCGCTCTACTATGCAGTCGACCATCCCGACAAAGTGGAGAGATTGATCCTGGTCTCGGGCGGTCTGTTCGGCGAGGCCGCGGCGAAGAAGCTCCGCCAGGATTTGTTGCCGACCTCGGTCGAGGCGATGCAGCAGCAGGCGAAAGACAGCTTCTTCGATTTACCGCCGATGCCGAGCTTCATGTACGAGCGCATGATGGAACAGCTCTCGGGCGACGCGCAGGCCGAGACCGAGATGCTCAATTCTATTCCCAAGGACGAGGGCCACATCCGCTCGAAGCTGGGGCAGATCTTCAATCTGCTCACGGTGATTACGTGGGGCGGCAAGGATCCCTATTTCGGGTCGCGCCAGGGCGACGCGATTAAGAGCGCGCTGCCGGGCTCGGCGACGATCGTGTTTAAGACCTCGGGGCATTACCCGCAGCTCGAGCATCCTGAGGAATTCACTGACTCGATGTTGTTTGTGTTCAAGCAAACCGAGGGTGGTCAGTAGGCTTGAGACTGAGGAACCAGGACAAGCTGACATCTTGATGAGCTTGCAGTTGGCGCGGCGGTTCTGAGATAAGCGATCAACGAGGAGCATCGATGAAACTTTATCAAAGCTATCTTTCCAACTACGCGACCAAGAACCGAATCGCCATCTACGATAAGGGACTGCAGGTCGATTTCGTGGAGCCGCCCGGCGGGCTCCATTCGGCCGAATACCAGAAGATCAATCCGCTCGACAAAATTCCCTGCCTCGAGGTGGATGGTCTCATCATTCCCGAGTCGGAAATCATCAGCGAATACTTCGAGGAAAAATTTCCCGCGAAGCCGCTGCTGCCGAAATCACCGGAGGCGCGGGCCAAGGTCCGCCTCTTCGGGCGTTTTCACGATCTCTACCTCGAGCCGCCGCTGCGCGCGCTGTTCGGGCAGATGAATCCCAAGACGCGCGACGACAAACTCGTCAACGACAAGCTGACCGAAGTGAACAAGCGCCTCGACGAGCTGGAGAAGATGCTGGGCGAAAGCGGCTTCGCGGCGGGCGCGGACTTCACGCTGGCCGATTGCGCCGTGGCGCCGACGATTTTCTTCTGTACCGCGTTGCTGCCGATGTTTGGAGCCAAGCCTCCGCTGGAAGGGCGGCCGAAGCTGGCGGCATGGTGGACGCACGTGCAGACCCGTCCCTCGGTCAAGAAGGGCATTGGCGAGATGCAGGAAGCGCTGGCGGCGCTGAACAGGAAGTAGAGCACAGGCAGTCGACATCTGCTATCATAAGGCTGAGGTTGCGGCATCCGAGAGGGTGCCGCTTCCGTTTTTGGGAGAGGGCCGATGCGCGCAAGGCGATATTACATAAACGAAGCCACCAAGTGGTTGAAAACAAAGGGTTTTCGATTTTGGCTTTAGAGAGTGAAGCCACCGCTTCCATCCCTCGCCTGCCGTTTACTTCTCCCCCTTTGTTCGGGGGAGATGGGCCGGCGCAGTTCATGCGATGGCTGCGAGCAAGAACTGTGACGGGCCAGAGAGGGACCTCAGCTCCGGATTCTGCTGTCTGTCTCTTATCGCGCTGCGAAATCCCTTCACTGGCGCAGCGCGGCATGTCGAAAAGTGCAGGAACAAACCCACCGCCTGGTATTCGAGACCCTTCGCTCCGCTCAGGGTGACCGCTCGGGCGCGCCTCGCGGTCGTTTACATAAACGAAGCCAAAGTCATGAGCAAAGACGCGGGTTTTCTTTGACGTATGTGGCGCTCGCAGCACCCTCACCCGCTTGTCACGATTGTCGCGCAGAATCGGAGCGACAATCGAACCAAGCGACCTCTCCCGCGAAAAAACGCGGGAGAGGAAGAAAGCAGAAAGCGCAAAAACAAACCCACCGCGAGGCATCGCCGAGCGGTGTCCTGAGGGCTTCCCGAAGGACCTCGAACACCACGCGAGTCGAAGGTCGAAAAACGCAAAACAAACCCATTCGGAGTTCAGAGGAATGGATGGTGTAACATGGCGAAATCATTGGGAAATCTCGCCACCTTCGAGGGCTGACTTAGGGCAAAACTTGCCCTCACATCGAGGCGTACAGCGCGTCGAACAACCGCGCCGCGCGAGGATCCAATAGCGGATCGACGCCCATCTGGTTCATCGTGTAGCCGAAGCCAACCTTCGCCGTCGGGTCCGCGAAGCCGAGCGAGCCGCCCGCTCCCGGATGCCCGAAGGTATGCGGGTTGGGTCCCATCTCGACCTCCGGTTGCGAGAGCATGAAGCCCAAGCCGAGGCGGGTCTTCTGCTTGAGCACCTCATCCATCCCGAATGACTGCTCGGTGTAGCATCGCTCGATGCTCGCCGGAGTCAGCAACCGATAGCCGTCGATCTCGCCGCCGCGCGCAAGTGCCGCGTATGCCTTGGCGATTGAGCGCGCCGTCGCATGACCATTCGCCGATGGCAGCTCCATCCCGCGCCAAGCGCGGCTGTTGACGACATTGGGAG
>JBGPMZ010000312.1:0-4357 GCA_041487255.1 Binataceae bacterium (SeqCode)
CGCTTCCCGTCCTCGTAACATGCGAGCGTGACCGCCTCGAGGTTGTCGGGTCCGGGCTTGCGGCCCAGCGCCTTGGCGGCGCTATCGACCGACAACGCGGTGAACGCGGCCCAGATCAAATGCACATTGTTGAGAAACGCATCCCAGTCATACTGCGGTCCGCCCTCGATGAGCGTGTGGCCGAGGTCTTCGAGGGTGCGAACGGTTTCGTGAACCGCCTTGACGCATTCGGGATCGATTTTCTCGCCCGAGGCCGGCGTCGCGGTCCATGCGATGCGAAGCTTGCCGGTCGGCGCGCCCACTTCCTGCGCATACGGGCGCGCTGGCGGCGCTATCATTGCGGGAGCGCCAACGTCGGGACCAGCGACCGCATCGAGGAGGGCGGCCGCATCGCGGACGGTGCGCGTCACCGCAAATTCGATCGCGAGGCCGCATAGAGGATCAGCATAGTCGGGACCGCTCGGGGTGCGATCGCGGGTCGGCTTCAGCCCGACGAGCCCATCGCATGCGGCCGGGATGCGAATCGAGCCGCCCCCATCGTTTGCATGCGCGACCGGCACGATACCCGCCGCCACCGCCGCGCCCGAGCCTCCGCTCGATCCTCCAGCGCTGCGGCCAAGGTCCCATGGATTATACACCGGGCCATGCAGCACGGTCTCTGTCGTCGGGTTGTAGCCGAGCTCGGGAGTCTGCGTCGTTCCCATCAGCACCAAGCCCGCGCGACGGAAACGCGCCATCAGCTCGGTATCCGCCGAAGGGATCGTGCCTTGGGTGAGCCGGCATCCCGAATCCATGCGAACATTCTTCGCGTGCAGGACCAACTCCTTGATAACGAAGGGCACGCCCGCGAAGGGTCCGGTGGGAGGATGCGCGGCGATTTCCGCGGCTGCCATTTCCGGCAGCGTCTGCAGGACCGCATTGAGCTTCGGATTTACTTTCGCGACTGCCGCGAGCGCCGTCTCGAGGAGTTCCTTCGCGGTAACTTCCCTTCGCGCGACGAGCGAGGCGAGTCCGAGTCCGTCATGTGAACTGTAATCGCTGAGAGAAATCATTAGAGGCTCCACTCCTACAGAAGTACCCGTTTCATAGTCGGTACCAACCGGGATTGAAAGGGCAGGGCGGGCTAGGCGGTCAAGAGCGAAAGCGCCGTCATGAATTTCCCGCCCGCAGTCCGTGCGATCGCATCCACGCGCTCGAAAGAAACGATCGCCTCGATCCCGAGGATCTCGCCGAAGGCGGTGCGAAGCTGCTGGTGCGCCTCGAAATCCAACTCGCGATCGGAAACATACCGCAAGCGATACTGATAATGGGTCTCCTGCATGATCTGGAATTGTCGAATCTCCGGTCGTTCCTTGATCGGTCCCACCAGTGGCCACGGCGATACCAGACGGTTGCCGGGAAGACGGAACAGATTGATGCCGCGCCCGATCACTTTGCCCATCACCGGAAGAGTTCTGCCGCAACTGCATACGGCGTTTGAGGCGATGGCGTAGTCGCCGATCTCATATCGAATGAGAGGCATCAAACGATTTTCGAGGGTGGTGACAAGGATCCTTCCCATTTGTCCGGGCGCGACGTGGCTGCCGTTCTCGTCGACGATCTCGACTGCCATGTGTTCAGCGTTGATGTGATAGCTTCCGGCCGGGCACTGCCACGCGATGAAGCCCTCGGTCGAGCCGTAGTTGTCGCGAATCTCTACCCCCAGTAGATGGCGCGCGCGTTCGCGAATCGAGTCCTCGAGCACCTCGCCGCCGGTGAAGATGCATCTGAGAGAGCCAAGTCGAATCGCGCGCCGCTCAAAAACCTGCAGCAGACCGTCCAGGTTCGAGGGCATCGTGTATAGGGTTTCGGGCTCCATTGCGAGTAACGCATCGACCTGTTCCTCGAAGGGCCGGAAAATCAGTTTCAGGAACGTTGATCGTAGCCGCAGCCGGCTGTGGACCAACAGCGAATCGGCGCTGTCGTCGGGGCGCGAGGTGAACGCGACGATCCAGGCGTTGGCCCGTAGCGGATTCCATCCATCGGCGCGAAGATACCGGATCCGCGCCGCGAAGCGCCCGCTCTGATGGGCCGCATCGAACAGGAACTCCACCGGCATCCCGGTCGAGCCGGAGGAATTATCGTGGAACAAAGCGACGCCGCTCCCGATTTGTTGCCGCACCGAGCGATTGAGCGCCGGGATATCCGACCTCATTAGTATGGGATAGCCCCTCAGTTCCAATGAGCTGGCAGCTCCTCCGAGGCGCTCGCGATAAAAGGGGATTTCCGCGCCCGCGCGAAGCGTCTCCTCAAGGCGCCTGCGCGACTCGGCCTCGACAACCGCCGTGCTCGCGTATTGAGAACGAAGCAGGTGGACGTACTTGTGAACGATCGATAGAAGGATGCCGACTTTTGCCATTCGATGGGATTGAAAGCGAAGGCAGCCAACTGGCGCCATTCAAAGGTGATACGGATGTAGCATACTCACAATAGCGCTACTTGACATAATCATCGCGACAGACATACAAAGCGGGAGACTGACTCGATAAAAAAGGGGATCCAAGCCTTTGGCCAGGAAACGAAACCCGATCGTTTTGAAGAAGCTCGCCGATGAATCGGCTCAGCAACTGCGCACGATGGTAGCGGAGCTTTGCATCAGCAAGCCCGGCCTCGAGCGTGGCGCGGCCGGCACGGCTTGGAGCCGGCGTTTCGCGGCGTCCGGAAAGACCAAGTGTCACATGGTCGATCCGGGCTTCTTCGAAGTGAAATAGCTCAATAATACGCAGCTCGCGGCCGCGCTCTTCGTTTGTCCGAGCATGAGCGAAATCGGCTGCCGAAATCGCTCGCGGTCGCTGACGATGTCCCACGATGATGACGGGAGGCGAGGTATGGCAAGAACGAGGAAATCGGTAGTCTTGGCGAAGCTCGCGCAGGATTCGCGTGGTGAACTGACAGCGATGACGTCCGAACTGTTAGGTGTGAAGTCCGACTCGGAGGGCGGTCGCAGCAGGGACGGACACTGGAGCCGGCGTTTCGCAGCGTCGGGCAAGGCGCACGATATCGACCAAGGAACGTTTGACGGTACCTTTCCCACAAAACCGTAGAGGGAACGTACTCAACTGATCGACAAGAGAGGTCTGTAGTTGAAAAGACCAACCATCAAACTGGACGAATTGGCGCGGGACTCCGCCCTCGAGTTGGAATCGATGGTGACGGAGTTGACCCGCGATGCCGAGTCCGATGCGAACAATGGGGCTGGACCTGCGCGCTGGAGTCGGCGCTTCGCGGCGTCCGGCAAGATGGCGCCTGCGCCAAAGGTCCGCCTTTCGTAAACAATCGATATCGACGCCCTAGAGGATCTGATGGCGAGAAAACGGAGCGAGATTGTCCTGCAAAAATTGACTCGCGGATCAACCGTCGAGTTGGAATCGATGGTGACGGAGTTAACCCGCGATGCCGAGTTCGATGCGAACAATGGCGCTGGGCCCGCGCACTGGAGCGGACGCTTCGTAGCATCGGGCAAGTTCACGCTTATTCGGCCTTTCGGAAAACCCTGAGCAACACCGCTATTTGGATTGCCGCTCAACAACGGCGCTCCCTATTCTGGTCGGCGCGATAATCCGTGGACGCCCACGCAATTCTCTGGACCGACACCGACGTCTACCAGCGCCGTTACGAGAAGACTGCCACCGCGCTTATGGCCGTGGAGCGGGTGCTGCGCACGCGCCGTCCGCTCGCAGGAGGCGAGGACGAATTCCTCTCGCTCTATAAAGCGCTCGCGGCAGCTGACCCGGATACCTTCACCACTATCTGGGAGGATCCTTTTGCCTACTTCTGGGCACGCCTTGCCTACGAGCTGACCGGATGGTGCTTGAACCCGGAGCCGCTTCCGGCAGCACTAGCGAAATACTGCGCCAGCCTCGGAACCGAAGAACCCCACTTGGCGCTCGCTTTCCATCTCGAGGAATTCAAGAAGTTCATCATCGCTTTGGAGATGAAGTCGGGCGCGACTCGACGTTTCGATCGTCCGCTGCAAACGGCGCTTCCGTTCTCGATTCCCGGAACGAGATTTTCGGTGCTCGGGCGGGGCTCGATCAGCGTGATCGCCCTCAGCTCAGGCTCGCTGGAGATCGAACACAATGGGAACACCCTGCGCCTCGATTTGGGCGATGCAAGTTCCGATGCGGAGATGCCGCGGCTGCTGGAGCGACCGCTCGCGCGCCACGGCGATTTTGAAGTGACGCTAAAACCGGAAACATTCTACGTTCCGGGTATTGACGCGGCGCTGGGCTTTCTCGAACTTGCCGAGGACTACCAGCAACAGCAAGTGCCGCTGCTGCAGCAAGCGCTCGGGTTGGTCGAGCGGCATCAGCCTTCC
>JBGPMZ010000313.1:0-4356 GCA_041487255.1 Binataceae bacterium (SeqCode)
AGCCTCAATGGCACCTTCATCGTGGGACGGGGCAGGCTCGGGCGCGATCAACTGTACCAATTGAAAGATGGCGACCTGATGATGCTGGGCAGTGCTATATTGGAATTCCGGAAGGTCTAGCGTCACGCATGCGGATGTTGCCTCCAGCGATCACCGTCTTGCCTGTTCCTCCCCCGTTGATCGGGGGAGGTGACCCGGCGCGATTTTCGCGATGGCTGCGCGCGAAAATCGTGACGGGCCGGAGAGGGACCTCAGCGCCGGATTCTGCTCTGCCTCTTTCCCCGGTTGCTTTGACGGGCTGCCTGCGCGGTTTCGGAGGACGGCCAGATCAACGATCGTCGATGTCTCGCGACCGCTCCCGGAACCGCTACACCTCGCCCTCGGACCATCACAGCGAGCGGCAACGCTCGCGAGATGCGGAAGGAACAGAATCCGGAGCTAATGTCCCTCTCCGACTCGGCACGATTTTCGTTCGCAGCCCTCACCAACTTAGCGACATAGCATGTCGCCAAGTGTCCTCTCCCAGCTTGCGCGTGCCGGCTTTGCCGCACGCGCGGGAGAGGCGGAACGAAAATCGCGCCGAGCCACCTCCCCCGATCAACGGGGGAGGGACAGAGAATTCATCGGTGCCTCTCTCCGGCTCCCCTTCCCTCAAGGGAAGGGGTTGGGGGTTAGGTCTCCGCGCCCGCGCTTTCGCCAATCCGCTTCCGCATTTCGCCCCCGGCTTTACCCTGCTCGAAGTCGCGGTGGTCCTGTTTCTGATGGGACTGATTATGCTCATCGCGATGCCCTACATCGGCGGCATCACCGATTCACAATTGAAAAGCGCCAGCCGCCGCCTCGCCGGGCGCGCGACCTATCTCTACGATGAAGCCTCGGCGCGCAAGTTGGTCATCCGACTGATTTTCGACATGGACAACAATGCCTACTTCGTCATGATCGCGGATCCGTACGCGCCCCAACCGGCCTTTTTTCCGGATCGTTCGCCCTCGGGCGCGCTGGTGAGACTTCCCGACACCATCAGGATTCGCGACGTCACGGTGGAAGGCGTCGGCATGCTGGCACGGGGCACCGCTTCAACTCAGTTCTATCCGGAAGGTTACGTCGACGCGACGATAGTGCATCTGGTCGATATCAAGGGCCGGGTGATGACGATCGGAATCGATCCGCTCACCGGGCAAGTGATGGTCGCGAAGGGCGATTTGCGCCAGGCACGCGCGGCGACGCGATGACTGGTATGATGCAACTCGTCAGCATGATCGAGCGCAAAAATTCCGGCATGAGCGACGCGATGGAACCCAACCGGGGAAGGTCGGCGCGCGCTGCGGTTCCGCCTCTGAGCGAACCTGCGGGCTTTACTCTGCTGGAAGTGATGATCGCGGTGGCGGTGCTGGGAATCGCGATGCTCTCACTGCTGTCGTTGCACGATTCGAATTTGCAGGGCGTGATGCGCGGCAAGGAGTTGAGCACCGCCTCGGTGCTGGCGCAGGGCCTGATGACCAACGCCGAGATGGAACGGGTGCCGAGGATCGGGATAACCTCCGGAGATTTTCAGCGATTGTTTGCCGGCGCCTATCGGAACTTCAAATGGGAGCGGACGGTGGAAATGTCAGCCATGTTTCCCGATGTCCGCAAGGTGCAAGTGACGGTCTTCTACGGCCCGCGATGGGGCAAGCATTTTTCGTTGGTGGAATTTCTTCACGATCCCACGCCGCAACTGCTGCCGGGGCAGCCGGCGCCAGGAGGAAACCCCGGTGGCCAGCCTGCTCCGCGCCGTCCGCTTCAAGGTCTAAATCACCAGGCCCCGCTGGGCGGAGATGCGATAGCTCATTCATGACGACCCCCCTTAAGCATCGCCTTCGCGCCGCCGCCGGCTTCACTCTGATCGAGCTGATGCTATCGATGGCCATCCTTGCGATCGTACTGGTGATGATCGCGGGCGCCTTCAACGCGGTGGTGCATAGTAAGGTTCATGGCGAGGCGGTACTCGATGCCGATCGACAGGGGCGCGCAATCCTGTGGGAGCTCGCGGGCGAAATCAGCGGCGCGGTCCAGACTCCATCGCCGCTCAGCAACGTCCTGCTGGTCGGATTGGGGCAGATGCGTGGCGGAGTGCCGCTCGATGCGATCACGGTTTCGACCTTTGCCGCGGGGCATCGGCGCGCGATTACCGGCCTCGACGCCGAACAATTGGTTTCCTATTCGGTGACGGCGAATCCTCTGGTGCGGGGATGGTACATTTTGACCCGCAGCCAGCGGAGCGGACTGCTAAGTAACGCATCGCTCGGCGCGCCGCCGATGCGGCTGGCCGACAACGTAGTCTCGTTGCACATCAAGTATTTCAACGGCAACACCTGGTTGGAGAGCTGGGACTCGACCGCGCTTCCGCCACCAACTCAGTTGCCGCTCGCGGTTTCTATCGAGCTGGTGCTCGGCACCGGCGCGGGCCGTGCGATGAACTTCTCGACCCAGGTGATTTTGCCGATGGCGTTACCAATATGGTGAAACAACTGCGCATCATGCTGCATCGATGTAAGAGCCAACGCGGGGTGGCGCTGCTCGCGACCATGATGGCGATCGCGCTGATGACGATCATCGTGATGGACTTCACCTCCTCGAGCGCGCTCGGGTATCTTTCGGCGGCCAATCACGCCAACGAAATTCGCTCCGCTTATCTGGCGCGTTCGGCAATCAACGTCGGACTCGCGTTGCTCGCACAAGATACCCGAGCCCAGCAAATGATGGCTGCAAAGGCCGGCAGTAACGGCGCCACGGCACAAAGCCAGCCGTTCGATTCGCTGGCCAGCGTATGGGCGATCCCGTTTCCGCCGATGCCGGTGAACGGCGGCACGATTCAGCTATCGGTGATCGACGAGGCGCGCAAATTCAACATCAACAGCCTCATTACGGCGCTACCCCAAAACGGTACGACCGCGCCTACCAGCGGTACTAACCCTCCAACCAATGGCACTACACTGCCACCCAACCGAGCGAACCAAGCCGCCAACGGCACTACCGCGACCCCAAACGGCGTTCCTCCAACGGTGGCGGGGCAAATCGATCCCAAAGCGGTCGATCGATTGACGCGGTTGATGACGATACTCGGGCTGCGTACCGAAATCGTTCCAGCCATCGTGGATTGGCTTGATCGTGACAGTATCGAATCGCCAAATGGCGCCGAGGCCGACTTCTATTTGAAACTGATACCGCCGTACGAGCCGCGCAATGGTCCGATGCCAACCTTGGGCGATCTGCGCCTAATCAGGGGCATTGATGACGCTACATTTGCGAAGCTGCGCAATTATCTGACGGTCGCCCCGGAGAACCTGGTCAATCCCAACACCGCATCGCCAGAAATCCTGGCCTGTCTGGAGCCCGAGCTGATGGCGAACCCTGACATCGTGAAGGGGATAATTCAGGCGCGCAGCATTCGGCCATTTTCGATGATGACCGACCTGACCAATTTGCCGGGAGTGAGTAGCGTGCAGAAGCTGACCAGCGACTTAACTCTGCGCGGCCAATACTTTACCATAACCGGAGTGGGAAATTACGCAGGCGCACGCAAGCTGGTATTTGCCGCTTTTCGCCGTAATCCTGATGGTACAGCGTATCTTGGGAGCTGGCAGGAAGACTAAGCAACGACTTTATGCCTCAACGAATACTAGCCTTGGACATGCCTGGCCATACCGTTCGAGCGGCAGTGGCCGAACGCAACTGGAACGCGTTCCGCATCGAGGGAGTGTTCGAGGAGGAAGTGCAGAGCGACGAACCCGACGCGGAGAGCGCGTTAAAGCGCATTTTGGCGCGAGTTGGGACACCGGACGTGGTCATCAGCTCGATCGGGAGCGAATTCGTCGCCAAACGCCTACTGGAGTTACCCTTCAGCGACGTGCGCAAACTGCATCAGGTGGTGCCCTTCGCATTGGAAGAGCATTTGCCGTTTCCAGTGGATGATGCAGTGGTGGCGTTCACGCGGACCGGTAGCGACAGCGAATCGACATCGGTAGTGGCCGCATTAGCACGCAAAAGCGACATGAGGAATCATTTGGAGCTGCTCGCACGCGTAGGCCTCGATCCGCGAACGGTAACCCTATCGGACTTGGCCATCGCGCGGTTATTGTCCAGATCGCAAACAGCATCAACTAACGCGCATCTGTTGTTGGATATCGAACCTACGTCAACTTCCATGGTACTGCTCGATTCGGACGGCACCCCTCGCGCCATTCGCACCGTGCACGCCGGCATCACCGCCGATGAGGAAGGGCCCATCGCCGAGGCGCATGCCAGCTCGATTCTAAGCGTCGCACGGCAAACGCTGCTTGCACACTCTTCCGATATCGAGGGCCTCGATGTGAT
>JBGPMZ010000314.1:0-4354 GCA_041487255.1 Binataceae bacterium (SeqCode)
ACCTCATCGGGACGCAGATCGTAGCGGCCATAGACATCGGTTTGCCCGGAGAGAAATTTGAGATAACCGGCATTTTGGTCGGGCACGATCAGAATCGTCTCGCCCCGCAGCCGCGGCAGTGGATCACCTTGCGCATCTTTCATCCAAAAATGCGGACTGCGGGTGTATTGCACCATCTGCGCGGGCACGTAACGGATCATCTGAT
Organism: Binataceae bacterium (SeqCode); assembly: GCA_041487255.1. Lineage (GTDB taxonomy): Bacteria > Desulfobacterota > Binatia > Binatales > Binataceae > DATGKG01. The sequence goes on from JBGPMZ010000314.1 coordinate 206, forward strand.
ACGGGCCGAGGCCCACCAGATCCTTGGGCGCAGTATTGATGTTCCAGGTCTGGTTGAAATGGCCGGCGTTGTAGATCGGCTCCAGGATGTGCGCGGGAATGATGCCGAATCCGATCGAATACATCAGCGGCGCGAAGGGGCGCGGGAGACGAAACGTTACCGTGTAGTCGTCGGGCGTGTCGACTTCCATCGGCTTGCCGTCGATCAGAAGGATCGATCGCGCCGAGTTGGGAACGCGCTTGTCGTACATGACCTTCATCGTGAAGGCCACGTCATGCGCAGTGAACGGCGCGCCATCCATCCACTTGATGCCGGGCCGAAGATGAAACGTGATCGATTTCTGGTCGCGCGCAATCTCCCAGCTCTGCGCGAGGTCGGGCTCCGGCAGTGCGCTCATTTCGTTGATGCGAATCAAGCCCTCGAAAACGTCGTTGATAACGGTCGACGAATACAAATCGGTGGCGATCACCGGATTGAAGGTGCGTGGATCGCCGACCATCGAGGTGTACATGATCTGCTGCGCGGCGTGATTGTCGCTCGCGTGATGGACGCGGCATCCCGCGGCGAACGCCGTCACCGCCGCCAGAGCAGCGGCTGCGGCTATCAACCTACCCATCGCGACGACCCTGCTGCGGGTTCCTGCCGAGGTCGACCTGCTTCGCATCGGGGCCGGGCGTGAGGGTGAAAGTCGAATCGGCGATTTTGCCGTTGACGATCGGACGCTTGTAGAGAAAGCTCACGCGGGTTTCGGCGGCGTAAAAGTCGGCGTCGACCTTGTAGGCGAACATCACTCCACCGATATCATGGTAGTCGGCGTAGCGAATCTCGAAATTCAGCACGCCCGCCGGTGTCCGCTTGCGCACCATCGTGAGCTGCGCGTCCTGGAATCCTAACTCGCGCCGCGAATGGTCCGGCTCTGCATATGCCAGAACAGTCATGTCACCCTCGGCGGTGACGGCATCCGGGGGCGAGGTGGTTTGCGCCTCGGGCACGATGCCCATTAGCAGGCCGACCGCATCGCGCGGCGCCATCGGGATACGCGCGAATCGCGCGAGTGTGGCGGCATCGGCGGTCCCGCGCATCAGGGTGTTTTTCGAGGGCTCGAAAATCTGCAGGCGCGATTCCTGCGCAGCGACGATGAGAGCGACGCCGAAGGGCGCCATCGCGTCGACGCGGAGGCTGGAGGGACGCCGCACGACAATGTCCTCGCGCGCCTTAATGTGCTCAGCGCCGTTGCTGTACTCCATCACCGCACTGGTCTGGAGCGAGACCAGCGCGCGATCGCGCTCCGCCATCGCATTGGTGAGCGACGAGACGTCGATCTTGCCGGCTGGCGTGGGAGTTTCGGCTTCAGGAGGAGTAGTCGTGGCGCATCCTGAAAGGAGCAGCAGCACAGCCGACAGAATCGAGAGCCGGCGCGCGCGCGCCGAAGCATACGTCACGGAATGGATAGCTATCCTCAGTGGCCAGCCGAGGCCGCTCCACCGCCCATCGCGGTGCGCAGATCCTGAATCTTGTCTTTCAGGCGCGATTGTTGGTCGGTGGCCTGCGACTTCTTGAGCGCGTCGTCGTACTGGCGGCTGGCTTCCTTGAGCTTGCCCATCTTGCGATAGGCGTCGCCGAGATGCTCGGTAATGGTGGGATCGTTGTTGGTGATATTGACCGCGCGTTCGAGTTCCTCGACCGCTTTCTTATAGTCGCCCTTCTGATAGTAGACCCAGCCGAGGCTGTCGACATAGAAACCGTCCTCGGGCTCGACCGAGAGCGCGCGCTTGATGAGGGTTTCAGCCTCCTCGAGGTTCTTCCCCGATTCGGCATAGGTGTAGCCGAGATAGTTGAGCGCCTGCGCGTTCTTCGGATTGAGCTCGATGGCTTTTCGCATTTCGCTCACGCCGGCGTCTTTCTCTTTGGTCTCGTCGAGCAGAGCCCCGAGCGTGAAGTGGAACTTATCGCTCTTGGGATTGAGCGCGATCATCTTGCGCGTGATGTCGATCGCGATCGGATAGTCCTTTTTCTCCTGATAGACACCGACGATGAATCCCATGATCTCGGTATCCTCAGGTTTCTTCTTGAGCGCATCGTTTAGCGACCCGATCGCGTCGTCATACTTGTTGGCCTTGTCGTACAGATAGGCGAGCTGAAGGCGCGACTCGACGTAATGGTCGCTGGCTTCGGGAATCTGGTTGTATTCCGCGATCGCCTTATCGCTCTCGCCCAGCTCGGTGTAGGTGGTTCCGAGGTAGTAGTGAACCCGATAGTTCTCCGGCTCGGACCCGAGCACCAGGTTGAACTCGGTCGCGGCGCGATCGTAGTCGCCGCGCTCGAGGTAGAGCAGGCCAATCTTCATGCGGGTGTCGGCGGGGTTGGTCTCGACGCCTTCGAGCTTCTTCAGATCGCTGAGCGCGCTTTCGAAGTTCTTCTGACCAACGTGAAGTTGCGCCAGAAGCTTGAGCGTCTGCAGATTGTTCGGGTTAACCTGGATGACCTTGTTGTAGTACTCCTCGGCCTGCTTCGGCTTACCCTCGATCTCGCGCAGCATCCCCATGTCCAGGAGCACCAGCTCCGATTGAGGGTTCAGGTTCAGCGCCTTGGCGTAATAGCCTTCGGCAGCTTGATAGTTCTTCGCCGCCACCATTACGCGCCCGGCGTAGTAGTAACCGAGGAAAGAATTGGGGTCGGCCTCGATGAGTTTCTTGAAGGTCGCCTCGGCGTTGGTGTAGTCGTCGCGCTTCGCATACAGCGTCCCGAGGTAGAGATAGGCTTCCTGATTTTTCGGATCGGCGCGCAGGACCGCTTTGTAGTCCTGCTCGGCATCGCCATCGCTGCCCAACGCAGAATTGATGCCGGCGGCCAGCAGGAGCGCATCGGGATCATTCGGCTTCTGCGCGATCGCATGGTTCACCTGCTCCAGCGCCTCCTTCAGGCGGCCCGAGCGGACATACATGGTGGCGAGTTGCACGCGCAGCTGGGCGCTGTTGGGATCGTACTTGACAGCCTGCTCGTATTGGCCGAGCGCCTCGGCGCGGTCGCCCTCGTTCATCGCTACTTCAGCCTTGAGGAAGGCGCTCATCGCCTTGGCATCGTCGGGGATTTCCACCGCGGGAGTGCCACCGAACGGATTGACGCCGTCGGTGCTGACGGTCTGCAAGTAACTATGGTGTGGTCGCTGAACCGGAGTGCATCCGACAACTGCCACCGAGACCGCGGCCAGAATGACTAACGCGGACGAGGAAAAAACTTTGCTCATGAAACGGGAATCTCGCGAGCGACCTTCAGTCACAGCTAACATGACACTCCGAGACCGTCAACGAATTGTTCCATTTGTGCGATATTTCTCTCACCGATCACATTATCATGGTTTTTTCTGTTTGACGCGACCTGCGAATTCCGGTTACGGCGCGCTCCTTGCGCGCGCGATTGCATACGCGATTGCATACGAATGACGGCTCCAATACAGAGGGTGCCGGAGTCCGCCCCGATTTGACCGCCAGCCCACATCCAACTGCCTCGCCGTCGCCATCCTCCGTGCGGGGGGCCGTAGCGAAGCGCACGCTGGGCCTGATGCCGCTGGTTTGCGTGATGTATCTGGTCGTCAGCGGCGGCGCATACGGCCTCGAAGATGCGGTGCGGCTCGCCGGCCCGCGCCTGACCATCGCGCTCTGCCTCCTCGTGCCGCTGACCTTAAGCCTCCCCACGGCTCTGATGGCGGCGGAACTGACCGCGCTGATGCCGGTCGAGGGCGGCTTTTACTTCTGGGTAAAAGAGGCGCTCGGGCCGTTCGCCGGCTTCGCCGAAGCCTATATGACGATCCTCTATACCGCGGTCGACATGGCGATATACCCCGGCCTGTTCGCCGCCTATCTCTCCTTCCTGGTCCCCATCGGACCCACAATGCAGGTGGTGTTCGCGATCGCGCTCATCTGGCTGGCGGGTGGAATGAACCTGCTCGGCATTCGTCCAGTTGGATTCACCTCCATAGTGTTGGCCGCGCTACTCCTGTCCCCGTTCGCAGCGCTGGTGATTGTCGGAGCGCCGCGCCTGATCTATTTCGTGCCGCCGGCGCAACCACTCTTCGGACCGGGATTTCTCGGTGCGCTGGGCGCCGGTCTGACGGTCGTGATTTGGAATTTCGGCGGATGGGAAAACCTC
>JBGPMZ010000315.1:0-4337 GCA_041487255.1 Binataceae bacterium (SeqCode)
GCGCCCGACGAAATGAAGGTGTGGCGCGCCATCCCCTCGGGCCACAGAAACGCGATCACGGCATCGAGCATCGCAAGCCGGACGTGCTGGCCTTCGCCGCTGCGCTCGCGCGCGAGCAACGCCGCCGTGATCGCCTGTGCGGCCGTGAGCGCGGTGACTTTGTCGGGAATGATGAGGCGCATCATCTGCGGCCGGCCGGTTTTGTAATCGGTCTGAATCGAAGCGAGGCCTGACAGCGCCTGGATCACTGGATCATAGACGCGTTTTTCTACGTATGGCCCCTTCTCGCCGAAACCGCTGATCGAAACGTAGATGAGATCCGGTTTGATGCGCCGCAACTCGCGCTCGCCGAAGCCCATGCGCTCGGCGCGCCCGGGCCGGAAATTCTGCACAAACACATCCGCGCCCCCGACCAGATGCTTCAGTACCGCGAGCCCGCGATGATCCTTCAGATCGATTGCGATCGATCTCTTGTTGCGATTGATAACCGCAAAGGTCGGCGGAATTCCGCGCTTGCTCGCCCCCATCGCGCGCGTGAGGTCGCCAATTCCCGGCGGTTCCACCTTGATGACATCCGCGCCTTGATCGCCGAGTATCATGGTGGCCATCGGACCCGACAGCATCTGAGTGAGGTCGATGATCCGGTAGCCGCTGAGTGGGCCTTTGCTGTTGGTTGGCTGTGCGGGCATAAAGGTTACGCCATCGCTATCACGGAGCGGCTTCGACGCTCAACGACAAAAGCGGCCGCGTTCGTGAAAACAGTTATATTTTAGCGAGAACGACTCGAGGAGGTGGATCTTGCGCGCCGCACCCTCAATGACAAATTACCGCCGAGCAGGATGCATCGCGATTCTTTTCTTGATTGGCGGTTTTACCGCAACGGTAGATGCGATCGCGGGCGAAGCACAGTCGACCACCCCATTAGTCATATCGAAAGGCTCTGAGGAAATCGGTTTTGATGATTTGGGATTCTCTCCCGAGTTGCGCAAGGTGATCGTTCCCGCCGCGCAAACTGGAAAGCTGGTTCTCATCGATCCGGCTACCCACAAGCTCGAAGAGATCGGCGGATTCTCCTCGCAAACTGGCGTGGGCGGCGACAGTGGCCAGGGAGTGACGTCCGCGGACATCGGGCGCGGCATCGTCTTTACCGCCGATCGAAGCGAGAAGACCCTCGACGTGGTCGACCCAGCATCGAAGAGAATTCTCGCGAAGACGAAGCTTGCCTCGGTGCCTGATTACGTCCGATACGTCGCCGCCACCAACGAGGTTTGGGTCACTGAACCGCACGCGTCGCAAATCGAGATCTTCGCGCTTCCGGAGCGCGACCTCCTCCAGCCCAAACGTGCCGCAACGATCAAAATTCTCAACGGCCCGGAGTCCCTGGTGATCGATGGTGTTCGCGGCCGCGCGTACACGAACCTGTGGACCGACACCACGCTCGCGATAGATCTACGCAAACGCGCGGTAGTGGAGCATTGGAAGAACGGATGCCGTAGCTCGCGAGGCCTCGCGATCGATAGCGCGCGCGGATTCCTTTTCGTCGGATGCGAGGAGGGCAAGCTGGAGACCCTCAGCGTCAACGATGGCCGGCAACTCGGCGAGGCGGTTTCCGGCGATGGCGTCGACATCATCGCATACGCGCCCAGCCTGCATCATGCGTACCTGCCAGGGGCGAAGAGCGCGACGATGGCCGTGATCGGCGTCGCAGCTGACGGCAAGGCAACTGTCCTGGCGACGGTGCCGACCGCCAAGGGCAGCCACTGTGTGACGAGCGACGACCTCGGCAATGCCTACATCTGCGATCCGCGCCGGGGTCAGTTGTTAATGTTTCACGATTCTCTGCCGGCGGGATGATGAAGCGCGAATAACTTTCAGGCGGGCCGATGGCGCGGCTGAGGGCGCGAGGGACCAGCGCCTCGCGGAGGCGACTGGGCCGCACCGTCTTGATGCGCGACAGCGGCCGACGCCCGAGGCCGCCGGACCGCCGTGTGCGCGAGGCCGACCGCACCCGCAAGACGCGCGAGCTGGCCGGCATTGCGGGCCCCGCCCAGCAGTGCGTGGTAGATCCGTTCCTGCGCCGGCTCGACATTGGGCTCCAGTCCGAGCCGCCGCGCCAACGCGATAAGCTCCAGCGCGGTCTTGGCGGGAAGGCGCGACGGCCGCTCGACGGCTTTGCTCACCGCGTCGGTTATCATCTTGCTGAAACTCTCATTCGCGCGCGTCTTATCGATCTGGTAGCCACGCTTCGCCACCAGGCTCGCGATCTCGATGGCTCCCTTGTAGGCGAGCGGATCGTGACTTCGAAGCTGCCTGGTTATCTCACGTTCGAAGCGGCGGCCGAGGATGAATTCGGTGAGCTGGCGAAATTGCGGCGGCGGTTCGAAGCCGGAAGCCTGCAGCATCCCGGTTACCCGATTGTACTCCTCGTATAGACGCGCAAACTCGTCGCTAAATCCTTCCACCAGGTCGTTGAAAATCATTTCGGAGATCGCGCGGCGTCCGTCGGGCAGGACATCTTCGAGAGTGAATTCATCGCGCCCGAACTCTCGCTGCACGATGCGAATTATGGCGGGCAGCGGCGCAGTAGGAAATTTCGCCCAAATGTTTTCGTTGGTCGCGCGAAACTGATCCTCGTCCGCAAACTCACTAAGCGCGCAATAGAAATCCACCCCGCCGAGGTGGAACGCGGCGCAGGCGAACTCGTCACGCTTACCGATGATGGAATTCCGCAGCGTCACGCGGCTGGTCGAGAGCGCGATTCTTCCAATCCTTTCGTGACGAAGGTCCTCCTCGCGGCAGTGGTAGTCGCCAAGCCATGCTTCTTTATCGGCGTGATCGGCGAGGCGCGAGATCGCGAGATGCGCGGCGAGTCGCTTGGCTGTCACCCGGCATTGCGGAACGAAGCGGCGGTAGACGTCGGCGCCGTTTCCCATCTCCGCCAGGTTGCTCTTCGCTTCGGCTAGCACTGCGAGAAACCGATCGCGCGGCGCGCGCACGCCGAGGTCTTCCATCAAGTCCATCGTGTGCCCCGCGTACTTCATCGTCTGGACGGTCTCGATGCCCGACAGATCGCTGAAGAACCACCCGCAGCTCGTGTACATCAGCATCGCGTTGCGCTGCATGTCGAGTAGCGTCATCGCACGCAAGCGCGCCTCGGTGTCGAGTTTGTATCGCGCGTGACGGGCCAGAAAATTGTCGTGCGCCGCGCCGCGATTGAGGATCACTTCGATGAAGTGGTCGCGCGCTTTCCAGGGATCGCGCAGTAGCTTCGCGGCGATCTCCTCGAAGCGGATGGCGCATTCGTCACGCAGCAGGTCGAACGCGGCGCGCAATGGGGTCCGCCATTCCTGGTTCCATCCCGCGGGGCCGCCGGTGCTGCAACCGCAGTTCCTGCGCCATCTGCCGACGCCGTGAACGCAGCTCCATGCGGTACCTTCTCCGTCGGGCCCGGGTTTGATTTCGACCGCATCGCGCGGCGGATTGTGCGCGAGAAACTCCCCGTAGTTGGTAACCTCGATTCCGCGCTTCGCCGCCTCGATTTCGAGCGCATAGGCAATGCATCGATCGCCGAATTTGAAGTGATGCCCGTAGCTCTCGCCGTCGGTTGCGACGTTCACCAGCGCCGAGTCGCCCGCGCCGCGTACCAGCCGATCCAGCAGCGCCTCGCTCGACCACAGCAGGTTCTCGAATGCGATTCCTCGCGCGATGCCGTCGTCGTAGAAGAACACGGCGATCGAACGTCCCGAGCCGTCGCGATGGAAGTATTTGTAGGGTTTGCGCGGATCGATGCTGCCGTTCGCGACGCTTTTCCATTCGCCGCCGTTGCTGCTGGTATCGAGCGGACGGGTGCGCTCGGCCTGATGCGGCGAGAGAACAACGTATTTCATGCGGGCGTCGATGAGCGCGCCGATGACGGCGTCGTTGCACGCGGTTTCCGGCAGCCACAACGCCTCGGGCTCGTGGCCAAAGCGATGCCTGAAATCCGCCACGCCCCATCTGATCTGCGTGTGAAGGTCGCGCTCGTTGCACAGCGGCAGGATCGGATGATTGTAGGCCTGCGCGATCGCGCCGCCGTGGCCGCCGTGCCGCTCGCGGCTGAGCTGATCGGCCGCGACGATGCGGGCAGAGGTCTCGGGATGCATGGCGTCGAGCCATCGCATCAGGGTCGGTCCGAAGTTGAAACTCAGATTCGCGTAGTTGTTGACGATGCGCTCGATTTGGCCTTTGCCGTTCACGATGCGCGCGAATGCGTTGGCGCGATAGCATTCGGTATGGATGCGCTCGTTCCAGTCATGAAACGGCCGCGCGCTTTCCTCGCGATCGACCGCCCCGGTCCA
>JBGPMZ010000316.1:0-4331 GCA_041487255.1 Binataceae bacterium (SeqCode)
ATTCGTCCAAAGCCATTGATTCCTACCCTGATCGCCACGTTTTGACCTCCTTAAATTTTGCTCGACTCCGCTTCGCTCCGCGTCATTTCAATTTCGATTCGGCCCTAAGACAGCCCGAATCGGCTTCGCGAGCCGGCTGCGGCGGGTGCTTCGCGCCCCCTTCGGGCCTCTCGCGAATTGTCGACGCGCGCCTTATCGATAGGGCCCGTTGCCAAGAGTCCTGTCATAGCCCAACTCGGACGTTGAAGGAAAACTATCATAATATTCGCAACGATCGGGGTTGTGGAGCGTTCTATGGCGAGAGCGGAGCGTTCTTACAGATGACGGTCCCCCGTTTTGAGCGATGCGAAACCCGTATAGAATCTTACGGGGTTGACGATGTTCGTTTCATACCCTGCCCTCCGCAGTGTGGAGGGACCGTGGAGAACCTATGAGTGGTGAGGGCGGAATGAGTGTGGTGGGGCTCCTGCTTGGGACCGGACCGGTCGTGCGTTCCGTCATCGTGATCCTTGTCGCGTTCTCGGTCGGAAGCTGGGGGATCATCATTTACAAGCTGCTTCAGACCTCGCGCGCCCGGCGCGAGTCCGAGCGCTTCACGGCGATTTTCTGGGAATCCAAGAATCTCGCCTCGATAAATACCGCCAGCCTCGGCTTGGTGCATTCTCCGGTGGCGCAGGTCTTCCGCGCCGGATACCAGGAGCTGTTGCAGCTTACCCGCGCGAAGCGCCAAGTGGTCGGCGGCGAGGACCGCATGAGCACGGATTTCGGCGGCATCGAGAATGTCACGCGCTCCATGAAGCGTCAGCAGAACGTCGAGATGACCAAGCTGGAGTATGGGCTCACATTCCTCGCTACAACCGGGTCCACCAGCCCATTCGTCGGACTGTTCGGTACCGTATGGGGCATCATGACGGCGTTCCTGGGATTGTCGGCCGCGCATTCATCCAGCATCCAGGCGGTCGCTCCCGGCATCGCCGAGGCGCTCATCACCACCGCGATCGGCTTGGCCGCCGCCATCCCGGCGCAGGTCTTCTACAACTACCTCACCGGGCGCGTTCAGGTCGTCGCGGTCGATATGGAAAACTTCATCAGCGAGTTCCTCAACATCGCGGAACGCCACTTTTTCTCGTAACCCAGATGGCTTTCGAAGCAGGACAACGCGGCAAGCCGGTATCGCAAATCAACGTCACGCCGCTGGTCGATGTGATGCTGGTGTTGCTCATCATCTTCATGGTGACCGCGCCGATCATCCAGCAGGGCGTCGAGGTTTCGATTCCTAAAGTCAAAGCTGGCGCGCTCAAGAGCAATGAAGAGGAATTCGTGGTCTCCATCACGCGAGACGGCGAGACCTACCTCAATGATCGCAAGCTCGCGCGCGACGAGTTGACCGACAAGCTGCAGGCAATCTCCCATACGCGGCCGGATTTGCAGGTCTTCATCCGGGCCGATGAACAGGTCGCCTATGGCGAAGTGATCCGCACGATGGCGGCGATCAAGGCGGCCGGAATCGAGAACGTCGGGATGGTCACGCAAGAACCGGCCAGCGGCGACACTGACGCTAAGCACGACCGTGGAACGACCACCCCGTAACGACAACGAGCGGCCCGGATGGGGTGGCTATGTCGCGGCGATCGTCGTCTCAGCGCTCGGCCACATCGGCGTCCTCGCGTTCGCGCTGTTGGTGCTGCCCAACTGGCTGCATTCGGAGACCGTCGAACCTCCGGCCATGACGGTCAAGATCGTCGATAACATTCCGGCCGGAGATTTGGGCACCCACTTGCCGAAGCTCTCGGGGTACAAGCAGCCTGAGCCGGAGCAGGTTGCGAAGGCTGAGGTGAAACCGGAAGAGCCTCCGCCGCCGGAGGCACCCCCTCCGCCAGAGCTGCCGAAACCGGCAGACGACAAGAACGCGGTATCATTGAAAAACTCGCCGAAAGACTCGCCGTTCACACCAACGCCGACACCCGAGCCGCTCCCGGACGTGATTCCAGCGACTCCGGAGCCGACGCCGACCGAAACGCCGAAGAAGGTGGCCGAACCAGCGCCGACTGCGAAGCCGCCACCGCCCAAGCCTCATCGCGAGAAGGTCATCGGCCACAATCCGCCGAAGGCCAAACATACACCGGTTCAGATGGCGAAGGCCGAGAAGACTCCCGATGTTGAAGAGCGGTTCCGCAAGTTGAAGCAGGAGATGCTCCAGAAGCGGCTGGAGGAAGCCAGGGAAGAGGCCAAGAAGCGGGCCGACGACGACTCCTCGAATGATGATGACGACTCGAACGCTCAACCGAACTCAAACGCCGACGATAATGGCGAGCACGGACCGGTAGTTGGGCTGGGGAATACTCCAGGCAAGGGACGCGGCATCGGTCCGGGCGAGGGAAGCATGGGCAGGCTGGAAGACCTCCAGTATCTGCTGTACTTCCGCACCATCCAGCAGCGGGTAAAGGATGCCTGGACCTTTCCCGGAGGCGCTAATGACCTGAGCGCCGACGTCGAGTTTTCGATTAGCACCGATGGAACCCTCAATGGCGTAAAAATCGCGAAAGGCTCGGGGGACTCGGCCTTCGATGAATCGGTGCTGCGCGCGATCAGACGGGCTGCGCCCTTTCCGCCACCGCCGGACCGTTATCGTGCGCAATTCTCGGACGTGATCTCGTCATTCAAACTCGGCGAACTTAAATCTTGATGCCAAAGACTTGAAGATTGAGCGTGGTGGTGCTGCGCAGCGGCCTCGCACTAGGTATTCTGATCAGGGGTTGAAGTGCAGGGGAAACATGAGGCGTCGTCTTTCATCTCTACTTCCATCGTTCGTTTTCTTGGTAGGTCTCGCGCTCGCCGGCAATGCGGCGGCGCAAGTGCACATCGATATTACCGGCGTAGGAGCGCGGACTTGGCCGGTCGCGGTGTCGGGCCTGAAAAATCTCGGCGGCGACGATGGCCAAACGATCTCTTCGCAATTCGATCGGATCGTTGCGCGCGACCTGATGCTTTCCGGCTACTACACGCTGGTCGATCCGCACACCTTCATCGAGGATCCGCAAAAGTCCGGCTTTGACCTGGGTCAGTTCAACTTCGACGATTGGAAATCCATCCGCGCGGATCTCGTGGTCAAAGGTTCGGTGCAGGTTTCGGGCGGCAAGGTTCAGCTCACCGCGCGGCTATTCGACGTTTACCAGCAGCGCGCGATCGTGGGTAAGACGTTTAGCGGCGATCCGGCCGAGGTGCCTCGGATGGCGCGCCGGTTTGCCGATGCGGTGATGAAAGCCAATACCGGCATCGAGGGACCATTCGACAGTAAGCTGGCATTCGTGTCGACGCGCGCCGGCAGGTTCAAGGAAATCTTTACCCAAAGCATCGACGGCGAGGATCTGTTCCAGGTCACCAACAATCCAACCATCAACCTGTTCCCGATGTGGGACCACAATGCCGATCAGCTTCTATATCTGTCGTACAAAACGATGGCGCCCGCGCTGTACATCGCGGATCTTCGCGAACGGCGCGAGCGCCGCGTCGATACGCCTCGTGGACGCATCATCGGTGGCGCAATCTCGCCCGACGGCCATCAGATCGTCGCGGCGATCGAGAACGGCGGCGTGACCAATCTTTACCTGATGGACGCGCAGGGGCACGAGATTCGCTCGCTGACCGATACCGCCGGCATCAACGTGAGCCCGAATTTTTCGCCCGACGGACAGACGCTCGCGTTTACCTCGGATCGTTCGGGAACGCCGCAGGTCTATACGATAAGTGTCAGCGGCGGCGCGGCGAATCGCGTCACCTATTCCGGAAACTACAACACCACACCCGCGATCTCGCCCAAAGGCGACAGCATCGCGTATCAGAGCCGGGTGGGAGGCCGCTTCGACATCTGCCGGATTCCAATCGGCGGCGGCACTCCGGTCACGCTGACTGACGGAAGCGGCTCGAATGAATCCGCTTCGTGGTCACCCGACGGAAGATACATAGCATTCGCGTCCACGCGTGGCGGGCGCTCGCGCATCTACATTTTGCAAGTCGAATCGCACAAAATCATATCTTCACTGACGGAGGGCAACGGCAATGACTCTAATCCATCGTGGTCGTGGTGGCTCGGTGACTAGGACCGCGGAGGTCGCACGCATCGTGGCGATCGCGCTGATCTGTATGTCGCTTGGCGTGGCGGGATGCTCGTCCAAAAAAGCCGAGGGCGTTGATGACCTAAAAGGAGGGTCGGCGCTCGGCAGCACCGCGACAACCGACACCAATACGCTCGACAAGTTCTCCAAGGAGGGAACTATCGGCGGCGAGGGCGGTCCCCTGTCGGACATCCACTTCGGATACAATGACTACAC
>JBGPMZ010000317.1:0-4324 GCA_041487255.1 Binataceae bacterium (SeqCode)
CGACCGGAGGCGCGCCCAACTTCGAAGTCCATACTCCGAACGCGGTAGCCGCGGTGCGCGGCACCCGATGGGACACATCCTACTTCGAGGGCGATTCGCGGCCGACCTATGGCGATTGCCGCAAGTTCACCGACGTTGTCGTGTATGAAGGTGTGGTCACCGTGCGCAATCCAAATGCGGGCACCGGCATGGATATTCCCGCCGGGTACGAACTCAGTGTGCCGTGCAACCTTAGCCCGATGCTGCCGGGCCCGATTGGGATGACCGGCGCGCGTTCCAATTTGGCCACCGTGGTTGGAGGAGTGCCGCCACCGGGATGCCCGGTCTGTCCGCCCGGTGAATCGGTTGCTGGTCCAAAGGGGCCACCGCCTCAGCCTCCTCCGCGTTGATGAAGGATAAAAATCGGTGATCAGTTTGCTCAGAAATTTCGTCGCGAAAGCCCTCGCGATGGGGCTCGGCGTCGCGCTGACAATTGCCTTTCTGCCGGGTGCCTCGCACGCGCAATACAGTTTCGATGACCTCTATCCTGACTTCTTCAAGATTCCCAAGCACGGCCAGCTCTCGACCATGGGCTTTGTCGGCGGATACGTCAGCGACAAGTACGGCACGATTCAGGAGGGCTTCCAGCTTGAGCAGAGCATCACCAGGTATATTGGCGTGTTCGGCCGCCTAACCGGCTACCAGCTATGGATTGGAGAGGGCTTCGACTCGCCGCTCGATCCGGGCTCGGGCCATTCGGCGCGACTCAACTTCGGCCGCGCGCAAGGCGGATTCGATCTCAACCTCTGGCCCGGCACGCACTTCCTAATCTCCGCCGGACATGACTTCGGCGGTAGCCGTGCCGTCATCGTCGAAGGCGATATGTCGAGCTGGTGGATGCTCCACAGTTTCCATCCCATCAATCTGGCATTCAGCTCGATGCACAACTACCAGAACGGAGTCACCAGCACCGAAGTCGATATCCAGGCGATCGTGCTGAGCACCGAGAAATACCTGCTGATGGCTGGCGGCGGCGGCGCCTTCTACATGGGCGGCTTCATCAGCGGCACCGACGGACAAGGCGGTCCCGACCTCAGCGTCTACTATCGTCCGTGGCAAATGGGCTTAAGCGGCCAGGTGGGTTATGGCTCAGCGCATCAATACGGCCAACTCACGATGTACAAGACGCTCGACTTCACCGAGCCGGCATTCTGAAGTTACCGGGGTTCGTACGTTGCCCCGCACCAACCCGAAGTGCCACTAGCCCGACCCGCACGCGGTTAGCACGAGCCGCAATCACGCGCTATGCTGATGCCGATCGTGTATGCCCGTCAAGCTATCCCGCACCGTTAGACGATTGCGCAACACCAGACGATCACGGACCGCCAAGCCATCCCACTCGCATCTGTACAAGTTCTCGCTGTTGACCTTGCTGCTGGGTCTGGGCGTGGTCGCGGCGATGCTAGCCCTCAATCGGTTGCACGTCTTTGCTCGATATGAACTGAGCGTTTCCGATTTCAGGATGTACTGGCACGTCAGGGCCGTGACGCCTGGGCCAATCAAGATCGCCGCGATCGATGACAAGAGCATCGCGGAATTGGGCCAGTGGCCCTTCCGGCGCAGCGTGATGGCGCAATTCGAACGCGCCCTCAACGACTACAGGGTGGCGGTGGTCGGCTACGATGTACTGTTCAGCGAACCCGATAGTTTCGACGCCGCGCGCGCTTCGCTGATGGATCGTATGGTGAAGGCAGGCACTTCCAAACCTGCGGCGCAATCGCTGCTTGGCGAAAGTAACGATCAGGCCTTCGCCGACGCGATCAAGGCCCAAGGCGATACGGTCCTCGCCTACTCTCTTGGCACCCTCGAAGCGAACGGGCGTACTAGGGGAATGCTCGAGCAAGGCTTCACTACCGAGATGATCCTTCCCGCGCCGCTCTCCTATAACCTGGCGCGGATTCCACCCGGCATGGTGCGCGAGCTCTTCGGTTCAAAGTCCTATCGGCCGCCGGTCCAGGTCCTCAATCAGGCCGCCCATAGTACCGGATATGTGCCGATCGATTCCGACCCAGACGGCGTCATGCGCTCGCAAATAATGGTGGCGCGATTCCACGACGGCAATCGCGTACCGCTGTCACTCGCCGTGCTTAAGGTTCTCGCCGGCGATGGCAACCTGGTTCTTAACTTCGGTGAGTTGGGCGATCAGAGGGTCATCATCCAAAATCCGAGTGGCGACACCGAGCGGGAATTCCCCATTAACGAACACGGACAGATGCTGGTAAACTTCCGCGGTCCGGAAGGCACTTTCAGCCATTATTCGGTCACTGACATTCTCCATCACCGCATTCCCGCCTCTGATTTGGCCGGCAAAATCGTGTTGGTTGGCGCTACGGCGCGCGGCGCCGGTGACCGCTTCAACACCCCGGAAGGGGGAGACTTTCCGGGCGTCGAGATTCATGCCAACGCGATCGACGATATCCTCCAGAATGACGTGATCGTTCACAGCGCCGACGACAAAGTAGAAAGGGTCTGCGGCCTCGTCCTTGGCTTGCTGTTGGTGGTTGCGGCCTCTTTTCTGTCCGCGAATCTCACCGCGATGGTGGCGGTCATTCTCGGCGGCTCCTACGCGCTAATCGCGCGCCATCTGCTATGGGACGATCACCAGCTGATTGGGGTCGTATACCCGCTTTTGATGTTGGCCTCCACCTACACAGTAACGGCGCCGTTCCGTTACTACGAGGAAAATAAGGAGAAGCGCTACCTCCGCCACGCTTTCGAGCACTACTTGCACCCCAGTGTAATCACCTCGGTTCTCGCCAATCCCGAAGGCCTGAAGCTGGGAGGACAGCGCCGAGTACTAACAGTCCTGTTCGCCGACATCGTTAACTACACCTCGCTCTCCGAAAGCATGAGGAGCGATCCGGCCGCACTTGTCACCATGCTTAACGAGTATATGACTACGATGACCGATCGGATCCTCGATAGCGGCGGGGTGGTCGACAAGATTCGTGGCGATAGCATCATGGCGTTTTGGGGCGCTCCAAACGATCTCCCCAACCACGCGCAGGTCGCGATCGATCAGGCGCTGCGGATGCTGGTGGAATTGAAGAAACTCAACGCGACCGACCCGCGCTTCAAGAGCTTCGACATTGGAATCGGCATCGCGACTGGCGAGGTAATTGTCGGAAACTTCGGCGGCGAGCGCCGCTTCGACTATTCGGTCATCGGCGACACCGTCAATCTGGCCTCGCGACTGGAGGGGTTGACACGCAAGTTCGGAGCTCACCTCCTGGTCGGCCGCGACACCCTGCTGAGCGCGAACGGGGACCATTATGTCAAGCGCGAGATTGGCCAAGTCCGCGTCAAGGGCAAGCAGGACGCGGTTGCCGTCGTCGAGGTTGTCGGACATGCCAACGACGGAGTCGATCCGGTATTTTACAATCGCTTCGCACATTTCATCCAACTGCTGTCCAACGGCGATGGCGAAGCGGCTCGCGCCGAACTGCGCAGCCTTCAGCTGGAGAATCCTGACGACGGCGTCATAACGATGTACGCGGAACGATTTGCGGAGCTGGACGAACTGCCGCGCGAGATGCTGTTCGAGTTCGATACCAAGTGACCACTCGGCAACGCCGAGTGGTCATCCTGAGCGCTGCGCGAAGGATCTCGGTGGGCTCGATTCGGTCATCCTGAGCGTTGCGCTAAGGATCTCGACGCTACTCACGCTCCAGGTTAGGCTCGCAGTCTTACATAGCAAGCGCGATTCGTGATATTCGGTTAATTGCGAATTATTTCCACAGTTCGCTTTGGGAATTCGCCTGATGGCGTTGACGAATCGAGTAAAAATCGGGATCCTGGGTGCGACCGGATATTCCGGAATCGAGTCGGTGCGGCTTCTCGCCGGCCATCCGTTCGTCGAGCTGTCGCTGCTGACCTCGGAGCACTACGCGGGCCGCGAAGTGGCCGACGTCTACCGCCACATGGCCGGTATCGACCTCCCACCACTCGAAGAGTTGCGCGGCGACCTGGTCAAGGGCCGCGCAGAAGTGGTGTTCTCATGCTTGCCGGAAAAGGCCGGCACCGCGTTGATCGCCGAACTTGTCGCCAGCGGCATCAAGGTAGTCGACTTCTCCGAAGATTTTCGCCTGCGCGATCCGGCGGCCTATCGCGCGACTTTCGGCGTCGAGCATCCCGCGCCCGCGTTGCTCAAGCAGGCCGTGTACGGGCTCAGCGAGTTCAATCGTCATGCGCTGCGCGAGGCGAAGCTGGTGGCGAATCCCGGATGCTTCCCGACCGGCGCGCTGCTGGCGCTTCTCCCGCTTATCAAGCGCGACCTCATCGAGCC
>JBGPMZ010000318.1:0-4324 GCA_041487255.1 Binataceae bacterium (SeqCode)
AGTGCGCCCAAGACCTCGGCGGTTTCCTCGATGGAGAGCGGAGTGGGCCCTGTGATGTCGCCTCGACCGTGATACCTGGAATCAGCCGGGTTCGAATGAACCGCAGTATCTGGGGATGGAATTATCGGCTCGGAGTCGTCCTTGAATCTTCTACTCATGTCTCAACGAATGCCTGGCTGACGGCTTCGTTAGAGAACTTAAGCATTGATTGTGGAATGGCTAGGCAGGCGCGGAATCCTGGACTCGCCGCCTGGATTTTCCATCGGAAAAACGACGTTCTATAGGAAGAAGGGTGGCGTGCGGATATCTTCAGTGTTCGAGAATCTTGGATAGCGCGCGGGCGGTGTATTCGACCAGCGGGATCACCCGCTCATAATCCATTCGCACCGGGCCGACGATGGCGAGACTGCCCAAGGGCTTCGAACCGCCCACATACGACGCCGCTACCACCGCGAATCCCGCGAGGCGTGGATTCTCCGACCCGATCGACACCATCACCCCTTGCTCCCTGATGCTACGTTCGAGCAGTTCGAGCAATGCGGTTTTGTCGTCGAGCGCGCGCATCAACTCGCGTACCTTGCCAGGGTCGGAGAACTCGGGCTGTTCGAGCGCCTGCGCGCTGCCATCGACGTAGACTTCGATCGCATCAGGGTATCCGGCGATCGCCTCGCCCAGCACCAATGCTTCGCGCATGAAGCGGTCGTAGCGCGCGCGCTCCAGCTTGAGCTGCGCTTCGATCCATTCACGCGCCTCATCGAGGGTGTGCCCACCGAGCGATTCATTGAGATAACTGGCCATCCGATCGAGCTCACCCTGCTCATGATCGCGATCGGTGGTAACCAGCCGGTTTTGCACCGCGCCGGTGGTAGCGAGGAATATCGCGAGGACTTCGCGCTCGCGGATGCGAATGAAGTTGACGCGTTCGAGTTCCACTGATTCGATGCGGGGGGCCATCACCATCGCCGCCTGCCCCGTCAGGATCGACAGCAGCTTTGGCGTATCGCGCATCAGCAGTGCGATGTCGCGGCCACGTCCCGAATAATGCAGCTCGATTTGCGATCGATCCTCGAACCCAATCCGCGCCGCGCCTGCGCGATGGTCGACGTAGTAGCGAAACGCCTTGTCGGTAGGCACCCGACCCGCTGAGGTATGCGGCTGCGAGAGAAAGCCTGCGTCCTCTAGTTCCGCCATCATGTTGCGAACCATCGCAGATTTGACGCCGAGATGATGGCGCGAGGCGATCTGGTTCGATCCCACCGGCTCCGCCGTCGCGATAAACTCCGATACCGCTGCAATCAGCAGCGAATGGCGCCGTCCGCCGAGGGTCTTTTCTGCGTCGCTGGTCATCTGAAGATCGCGGGTGTGCCTCACAGTAACCGGCTATCCGCGGATCAATCTTCTCTCCTTATGATGAGCTTATTCAAGCGGGCTAGCGAATGCGTTTCCACATCGAAGAGCGAAGCCCCCATTCCAAGCTCAAAAACGGAAGATCGGCGTCCGCGTTTCCTCACGAGACGGCGAAATTTCGGTTCCGATCAGCCAATGATCGAGGGTGGAGGTCAGCTCTTGCAGTTGGACCGGCTTGCCGATGTAGTCATCCATTCCGGCCGCGAGACACTTCTCGCGGTCCCCCTCCATCGCGTTGGCCGTCATTGCCACGACAATCGTTCGCCGTCCAATACTCGCTTCCCGCCGCCGCAACTCGGCGGTGGCCGCGAAACCGTCCATCTCGGGCATCATGCAGTCCATCAGGACTAGCGGGTACTGGCCGCTAGCCAGGGCCTCAAGCGCCTCGACGCCGCTTGCGACGACAGCAGCCGGGTAACCGAGCTTCTGGAGCTGATGCATCGCAACCGTCTGATTGATGAGGTTGTCTTCCGCGATGAGGACCCGGAACTGGTGGCGCACCTCGTGCTGGGGATCCGCGGCTTGACTGGTTGGTCGGGAAGGTTTGAGCACCGCCAAGTCGCTAGCTATCAACGCGGCGAGCGAATCGTAGAGCTGCGATTGCTTCACCGGCTTGGTCAGCCAGGCTTCGATCGGAGCGGAGTCGCCGCCGGCCTCGCCGCGGCCCCCCAGCGACGACATCATCAGCAATCGCGTGTTGGCGATCGCCGGGTCAGTCTTGATCAACTGCGCGAGCATGAGGCCGTCCATTCCGGGCATCGCGAGGTCCAGAATTGCAACGTCGAAGGGAGCGCCGTGGACCCCTTCGCGAAGCGTCGCCAGCGCCTCCGATCCGCTGGCGACCGACGCGCTGCTGATCCCCCAGTTGGCGATCTGACGTTCGATAATCTCGCGATTGGTATCATTGTCATCGACTACAAGTACCCGGAGCCCGCGCAGCACGCGTTGCTTGAGGCCGCCGGCGAGATTCGATTCCGAACGGCCAAAGGTCCCTTTGAAGGAGAAGCACGAGCCCTTTCGCAACTCGCTGGCGACTTCGACGGTTCCCCCCATCCGCTCTATCAACTGCGCCGAGATCGCGAGCCCGAGTCCGGTCCCGCCGTATTTGCGGGTGGTCGAGCCGTCAGCCTGATGGAAGGGCTGGAAGAGCCCGCGCTGCGCGTCCGCGCTGATCCCGATTCCAGTGTCGGTAATTTTGAATTGCAGGATGACCTCGCGCCGGCGCACCTCGACCGGACTGACGGAAATCATCACCTCGCCGTGGTCGGTGAACTTGATCGCGTTACCGACCAGATTGGTGAGCACCTGACGCATCCGGTTCGGATCGCCGCGCACGAAGTCCGGGGTCTCACGATCGATCGCGAGGATCAATTCGAGGCCTTTTTTCGCCGCCCGCTCGCCGAGCAGATTGACCACCGCTTCCACCGTCGGCGTCAGCTCGAAATCGATTTCTTCGAACACCAGCTTGCCGGCGGAAATCTTCGAGAAGTCGAGAATGTCATTGATGACGTTGAGCAAGGCGTCGCCGCTGTTAGCGATCAGGTCCGCGCACTCGCGCTGGTCGCGGGTCAGGCTGCTGTCGCGCAACAATTCGCACATCCCGATGATGCCGTTGAGCGGGGTGCGAATCTCATGGCTCATGTTGGCCAAAAACTCGGTTTTGAGCCGCGCGGCTTCCAACGCCGCATCGCGGGCCGCCGCGAGTTCCTGTTGTGCCAGCTTGCGATCGGTGATGTCGACGGCGACCCCCTCGAAGTAAGCTACCGTTTTCCTTGCAAAGTCATATTCCGCGCGGACGCTTTCCGCACACCAGATAGTGCTTCGATCCGCGCGGCGCAGTTGCAACTCGAAGTCACGGACTACTCCCTCACGCTCGATCAGGGCATTGCGTCGTGTGAATTCGCCCGGATGAACCCACAACGCTTCGAGGCTGACCCGCTTGAGCTCCTCGACATCGTTGAAACCGAGCATTTGGACGAAGGCCGGATTGGCTTCGAGGACTCTGCCCTCGGGCGTGGTGCTGAAGACTCCCACGGGCACGCGCTCGAAGAGGCTACGATAGCGAGCCTCGGCGCGCACCCGTTCGCGTCTCGTCTCCGCGTCGCGCAGCTCGCGCTCGACCGCGAGCGGTAGCCGGGCCAGATTTTGCTTGAGGATGTAGTCATGCGCGCCTTCCCGCATCGCCTGCACCGCGACCTCCTCGCCCACGGTGCCCGAGACCAGGATGAAGGGCAGGTCGAGCTTCTGAGTCTTGAGCAGTCTGAGCGCGGAAATGCCATCGAAGCGCGGCATCGCGTAGTCGGCGATGACCAGGTCCCAGGTTTTCTGCTGCAGCGCGGCCAGCATCGCGTCGTAGGTGTCGACCCGCTCAAACGTCAGTTCATGGCCTCCATGGCGCAGCGATTGCACCACCAGTTCGGCATCATCCGGCGAGTCGTCCACAATCAGGATTTTCTCGGGCAGTCCCATCAGCCACTCCGATGCTCGGGCGAGGGGCGCTCGTTGAGGAGCAGCCAGTACAGGCCGAGTTGCTTGACGCTATCAACGAACTGCGCAAAATCGACCGGCTTGCGGACGTAACTGTTGGCGCCTAAACCATAACCCTTCACCAGGTCCTGCTCTTCCTTCGAGGAGGTCAGGATAACCACCGGGAGCAGGTGGGTGCGTGCATCGGCGCGCAGGCGCTTTAGCACCTCGAACCCATCCAGCTTAGGCAACTTCAGATCGAGCAGGATGAGCACGGGGAGCGTGCCGCTTCCGCGGCGCACATAGGCTCCAGTGCCGAAGAGGAAATCCAGCGCCTCGACGCCGTCACGCGCAATCACGACATCTTTTGAGATGTTGTTCTTGGTGAGCGCACGCAGGGTCAGTGCCTCGTCATCGGGATTGTCTTCGACCAGGAGGATCAGCTTGCCTC
>JBGPMZ010000319.1:0-4315 GCA_041487255.1 Binataceae bacterium (SeqCode)
GTCGAGGCCTCGCAGAATCCGGAGCGCGCCCTGCCGAGCGCCCGGCGTCTCGCCACACTCGCGCCGACGCAGGGCCATCTGGTCCACATGCCGTCGCACATCTACGTCCGCACCGGCATGTACCACGATTCGTCGAATGCTAATGCGGCCGCCATCAAAAGCGATCAGTCCTTCCTGGCGAAGTCGCATGAGTCAGGCATCTATCCGGTGATGTATGCGACCCACAACATCGATTTCCTCCTCTATGGGGAGATGATGGAGGGGCGCAAACACGACGCCCTCCAGACCGCGCGCGATCTGAAGGACGCGGTCCCGGCCGAGGTCGTCAAGGCGATGCCGATGGGTGAGGTGATGTGGCCCAAACCGTACTTCGCGATGGCGCGCTTCGGCGCATGGGACGAAATCCTCGCGGAGCCTGCGCCGCCCAAGGAGTTCGCGTTCACCACCGCGATGTGGCATTACGCGCGCGGCCTCGCGTTTGCGGCCAACGGTAAGCCCGATGAAGCAGCGGCAGAGCGCAAGGCGCTCGATGAGAGCGCGGCACCCGTCTCGCCCGATCTGATGGTCGGTCCCAACAACAAGGCGCCGGCGATCACCAAGCTCGCATCGCAAGTTCTGGCCGGCGCCATCGCCGGCGCGAGCGGCGATCGTGATGAGGCGATCCGCGAGTATACGGAAGCGGTCCGCCTACAGGATGCGCTCGGATACGACGAGCCTCCCTCGTGGTACTACCCGGTGCGCGAGACGCTCGGCGCGGAGTTGCTTGCGAACCAGCAGTCTGCTCTGGCGGAGGAGGTTTATCGCGACGACTTGAAACGCAATCCCGACAATCCACGCTCGCTGTATGGTCTCGCGGAGAGCCTTCGCGTCCAGCGCAAGGCGGAAGAGGCGGCGAAGGTTGAGGAGCGCTTCAACAAGGGATGGTCGCACGCGGACATATCGCTCGCGGGAGAGAAGGTCGCCACGCAGTGAGCGCTCCGCTTCTGATCCTCATCCGAGTCGGATCCTAACAGGGAAGGGGCTAGGGGTTAGGTCGGCTTCGCAAAATCAGCTCCGGGAGAGGGAAAGCTAATCCAGGAGGCCGGGGATCGCCTCGATGATGACGCGCCGCGCCGCGACGTCGATCTCCTTCACCACGTCCTCGATTACCGGTACGAGAACTTCCTTGCCCTCGTCGCGCACGACGAATACATCGTTGGCGCCAGTGGCAATGATGTCTTCGATTGCGCCGATGCGGCGTCCATCGGTCAGGAACACCTCGCATCCCATAACGTCGCGGTAGTAGAACTCATTCTCCGCAGGCGGCGGAAGATCGCCCGCGTCGGCGAAGACGTTCTTGCCCCGGAGCGATTCGGCAAGATTGGCGTCCGTGATTCCCTCGAGCATCAGGCGGAGCGTCCCTCGCCCAAGCTGCGCAATATCGGCGATGCGATACTCGCGCGCGTCGACGGCGGCATCCGACGCGATATCGCCGGCGGCGAGAAAAACCCGCTCCAGGTCATGAATCGATTCTGATTCGGGATAGTCGGGACGAAAGCGCAATCCACCGCGGAGTCCATGAACTCCGGTGATGCGCCCTATCCGAATGAGTGATGCCTGCGTTTCGCGAGGTTTCTTGGCGATGAGTCCCGACCTGATTGTTAGGCAGGCGCGGTGATGCGATCGGATCCCGCGCCGAAATCAGCTACTTGTCTTCGATGATTTCCAGCACCACCTTGCGATTGGTGCGCGATGCGACCGCGTTGAGAATGGTGCGAATCGACTTCGCGGTGCGGCCCTGCTTGCCGATCACGCGCCCCAGGTCTTCCTTGGCCACCCGCAACTCGAGCACCGAAGCGGTATCGCCCTGGGTTTCCTTGACCTCAACCGCGGCCGGATTGTTAACCAATTGCTGCGCGAGGAACTGAACTAGGTCCTTCATAGTCGGCTCCGTTCAGGCTGAACTTGCGAGGTTGCGGTGCGAGCCATCGTCATCTGCGAGATTTACGCGCCAGCGGAAGCTTGCTGGATCAGCTTGTGGACCGTCTCCGACGGCTTGGCGCCGACCTTGAGCCAGTGCTCCACCTGCTCCTTCTTAAGCGTCACTTTGGCCGGTTTGTACGCGGGATCATAGGTGCCAATTTGCTCGACGAAACGGCCGTCGCGCGGGGAGCGGGAATCCGCCACCACGATCCGGTAAAATGGTTTCTTGCGGCTGCCATGACGGCGCAGTCGAATCACTAGTGCCATGCGGTGTCTATGTCTCCTTCTTCCTGAGTATTCTACCCGAGGCCCATGCCGCGCATCATTGCGCGCCCGGCGCCCATCCGGGTCAGCTTCTTCATTACTTTGCGCGTTTGCTCGAACTGCTTGAGGAACCGATTCACATCCTGAACGGATGTTCCACTTCCGCCCGCAATTCGCGTGCGGCGCTTGCCATTGAGAATCAGGTGATTCTCGCGCTCCTGGATGGTCATCGAATCGATGATCGCCTGGATGCGGGTCAGCTCGCGCTTCGACTCTTCCGAATCGACCTGCCCCGCCACCTTTTTCAGACCCGGAATCATCCCGACCAGGTCGCCGAGCGAGCCCATTTTCTTGATCGCCTTCATCTGTTCGGCGAAATCGGTCAGGGTGAACTCGTTCTTCTTGAACTTGCGCTCGAGTTCTTTCGCTTTCGTCTGATCGTAGTTCGCCTGCGTCTTTTCGATCAGCGTGAGCACGTCGCCCATGCCGAGGATTCGGGTCGCGAGCCGATCCGGATGGAAGATATCGAACGCTTCGAGCTTCTCGCCGGTCGCGGCAAACAGTATCGGAGCGCCGGTGATAGCGCGAATCGAGAGTGCGGCGCCTCCGCGCGCATCGCTATCGAGCTTGGTCAGGATGACGCCCGAGACCTGCAGCCGCTGATGGAACCCCGCCGCGACGTTGGCCGCTTCCTGACCGGTCATCGCGTCGGCGACGAACACGATATGATGCGGCCGGACGGCGGCCTTGAGCCGCTCGAGTTCCTCCATCAGGTCTTCGTCGATCTGCAGACGCCCGGCAGTATCGATCAGAACCGCATCATTGCCGCCGATCTCCGCCTTCACGAGCGCGCGGGTCGCAATCTCGATCGGGTCTTCATTTTCATGGCTATCGACGACCGGAACGCCGGCCTGAGCACCGAGCACGCGCAGCTGCTCCATCGCCGCGGGACGCCGCACGTCGGTCGAGACCAGTAGCGGATGACGCTTGCGCGAATCTTTCAACCATAGCGCGAGTTTCGCCAATGAGGTCGTCTTGCCGGAGCCCTGGAGTCCGACGACCATGATCTTGACCGGAGGTTTAACCTTGAGGTCGAGTTCGCGCGCCTGCTCGCCCATCACATGGCGAAGCTCATCGGCGACGAACTTGAGGATGTGCTGCTCGGGCGTCAGCGAGCGCAGGACTTCCTGGCCGAGCGCCTTTTTCTTGACGTGCTCGACGAAGTCGCGAACCACCTTGATGTTGACGTCGGCCTCGAGCAAGGCGAGGCGAACCTCGCGCAGGGCCTCATCGATGTTGGATTCGGAAATCCGACCGTGGCCCCTGAGCTTCTTGAAAATTCCGTCGAGGCGGTCGCTCAGCGTGTCAAACATAGGCGGGGACTAGTGATCCATGAACGGGTTGAGGGAGTTGCAAGTTTAGTGGTTTTCGATTTCGGCGGAAGCCAGCAGGCTAGGCTACCCTCCCCACCTTGTCAAATCTAGATGAGGCTGCCTAGCCACCATTCTTGAGGGTTTATCCGGCGTAATCGAGAGCTACGTTATCTCCAATATAACACGAGGTCGGCGGAAGCACACCCCGTGCGTGCGCCGACCTCGAAGATTCTCCCGCTGAACGGGCTGCCGATCAACCCACGCTTTTCCCGCTAATCCCAGAGCCCCTTCCACCACGGGTTTTGCGAGGGAAGCTCGTTCAAGTTGACATTTTTCATAATTCCACCGAGATCCCATCCGGTGAGGTCCGCCAGCGTCTGGGCCTCGCGATTCTCGCGCTCGCGCACCTGCCTGAAATAGTTGCCCGCCGCCGGGCACGCATCGGGCGAGCCCTTCCACGGATGCTGGAGGACATAGCGCGCCTGGTAGTTTTCCGGATCGTTGGTTTCCTGAAACGCGAGGTCCTCAGGGAAGCTGTCGGCCGAGTATCGCACATGAAGCCGCGTCAACATCACCGGCATCGCGCCGCCGTTGACCAAGGGACCGCGCCGATAGAGCATCGCGTTTGGACCTGGTGCCGCCTCATCGAGCCAGAACACCCCGAGGCTCCGCAGCTCCTCGCGCGAGAGCGGCGGCCCCGCGCACGGATCGCACCA
>JBGPMZ010000320.1:0-4296 GCA_041487255.1 Binataceae bacterium (SeqCode)
CGGTCCCATCCACGGAAGGTTGCGGCTCAGATAGCAGTGATCGCGTCCGCGCAGGAACAGTTTGAATTCGGTGCTGTCGTTGCCGGCGCTGTCGCTGCCTTCCTGGGTAGCGGCCAGCAGCTTTGCGACGTGCAGATTGCGTGCGGAAACTTCCTCGAGCCGTTTTCCTTCCATCTCATTCGCGTCGAGGTCCAGGATCGCGCACCCCACCTCGTTTATATGGACCAGCGCATGATTCTGGTCGAGCACGATGAGGCCATCCTCGACGCTTTCGATAATCGCGTCGGTCTTGGAACGTTCATGGTCGAGCTCGGTGAGCCGGGATTCGTAGCGGCTCAGCTTTTCCTTTTGCAGTGTCTCGAGCTGCTCCATGATGTGCCGCAGTTGGGGCGCGAGCGGCGCGTCGAGGTCGTCGGGTGGCGAGGTCGCCGCGCCCTGCGATGCAATCATCTTTTGAATCGAACCGAGCGCGTAGCGTCGACCGGCGAAAAACGCCGCCGGGGCTGCAATGAGCACGATGATAAGGAGCGCGATGTTCAAGCAGTTGTGCGAAATGCCTCAGGCCATTGCGCGAAGCTTCGTATTGTAATCCCGCATCGAGGGTCTGAAACAAGCACCCTCACTCTTTGCGGTGAGGTGCAACCCCGACACGAATTGGGGGAACCCTGGCCGGCGAGCATCCGCACGTCAAAGTGCGGGTACTCTCGGAACACGATGACATTCGCGCCGACGTCTAGTTGCTGATCGTTGAAGCGCTCCGCAGTGAAGCTAGCGGCGCCCGTGCACATGCACCCGAACACTTGCCAGCGCATAGCCACTGGGCGTGGTCTGTTCGTCCTCGGGATCCCAATTCTTGAGTTCGAGCTCCCATCGGTCCAGGCACCGACGTCCGGACTGTTCGAGTTCCTCCATGTACTTGCAGCGATAGGCCCAGTCGACCGCCGCCAATCCGATTAGCTTGCTCATCGTCATTCCTTGGTCCCGCCAATGGTTAGACGTTCGCATCGCTCGCTCGCACTCGAATGCGATTAGGAAGCGGCTTAGGCGAGTGAGCGTGGCGGAAACTATTTCTTCGCGGCACTTAAACGCACGAACCGTGCCCCCGAAGAAAACCAGCCAAAATCGCCGCTTTCTCAGGCGGCGTATCATTCTGAAACGCGGCCGGTATCGGCGCGGGCGACGCCTTGGGACATTTCGCCAATGCCGCTATGATGTCTGCGGAGCCTCCCAATGATCGCGATCGTCGACTACAAGGCGGGAAACCTGACCAGCGTGGCGCACGCGCTGGATCACCTCGGGCATCGATGCGAGATCACCGATCGCCCGGAAAAGGTTCGCGCCGCCGATCGGGTGATTCTGCCCGGCGTCGGCGCGGCGGGTGCGACGATGGAAAACCTCCGCGCGCTCGGCCTCGAGGAATGCCTGCGTAAAGATGTCGCCAAAGCGGGCACGCCGTTTCTCGGCATCTGCATCGGCATCCAGGTGCTGCTCGATCGCAGTGACGAAGATGGCGGCGTGGAATGCCTCGGCATCGTTGCGGGCCGGGTCGTCAAATTTCCCGGCTCGATCGATGGCCGCCCGCTCAAGGTTCCGCAGATTGGATGGAACCGGGTGCACCAGGAGCTGCCTCATCCGATGTTCGGCGGGATTCCCGACAACACCCACTTCTATTTCGTGAATAGCTACTATCCGGCCGTCGGCGATAAATCAGTGGTGATCGGGACTTCCGACTACGGCGTTCCTTTCACCGCGGCGATCGCGCGCGACAACGTGGTCGCGACGCAGTTCCACCTCGAAAAATCGGGCACCGCTGGTCTTCGAATGTTGGATAACTTCTGCCGGATGAAGTTCTAGATGCTCGCCAAGCGAATCATTCCATGCCTCGACGTGCGCGACGGCAAGGTCACCAAGGGCGTGAAATTCCTGGCCAACGTCGACGTCGGCGATCCGGTTGCAATGGCGCGCTATTACTACGAGCAGGGCGCCGACGAGATCGTGTTCTACGACATCACCGCATCCAATGAACGGCGCGGCATCATGCTCGAAGTGGTTAGCGCCGTGGCGAAAGAGATTTTCATCCCGTTCAGCGTCGGCGGCGGATTGCGCACCCTTGCGGACATGCGCGCGGTTTTGCTGGCGGGCGCCGAAAAAGTATCGATCGATTCGGGCGCGGTGCGCGATCCGGAAATCATTTCGCAAGGCGCCAAAGCATTCGGCAGCCAATGCATCGTGCTCTCGATGCAGGTAAAGTTCACCGGCAAGCGTGCCGAGATCCCCAGCGGCTATGAAGTCGTGATCGATGGCGGCCGCACGCCCACCGGCCTCGACGCGATCGCATGGTCGCGCGACGGCGAACGGCGCGGCGCCGGCGAGTTGTGCATCAACTCGATCGATCGCGACGGCACCAAAGAAGGTTATGACCTCGAGATCACGCGCGCGATTAGCGAGGCGGTCTCGATTCCCGTCATCGCATCGGGCGGCGCAGGCGAGCCCGCGCATCTGCGCGACGCTTTCACGCGGGGCGCCGCCGATGCCGCGATCGTCGCGTCGATCGTGCACTACGGCGAGCATCCGATTCCCGATTTGAAGCGCTATCTGCGCAACTCCGGCGTCGAAGTTCGCGACGCCGTGACCCTGGAGGAAAGCGCCGCGTGAAGATCGCGATCGTCGTTGCCGATTTCAATTCCGAAGTCACCACTCCGATGCTCAAGCGCGCGATCCAGCACGCGACCGCGCTCAAGGCTGAGATCACGCATACGGTGCATGTGTTCGGAATCTACGACATGCCCACGGTCGTGAAGCGCCTGCTGCAACTACGCGATGTTGATGGCGTCGTGATGATTGGCGCCGTGATCAAAGGCGAGACTCTCCACGACGAAGTGATCGCGCACGCGATCGCGAGCATCGCCGCGCAACTGGCGGTGCAATTCGACAAGCCGGTCGGCTGGGGAATCACCGGTCCCGGAATGACCGACGAGCAGGCCGCCGCACGCATCGACAACGCAAAGAACGCGGTCGAGGCGGTGGTGCGAGTCGCCGGCACGCTCAAGGATTTGGGCGAATAGAAACTCGCGATCGCTGTCCTACCCACAGGCTGTTAAAAAATACCCGCCGGACGCATTGAGCAGACCCGCCGCGCTTCCTATACTCTGCGACGGCGGGTGGTATGGCCGAGGCGGCGGGATCAACTCAGACCTTTTCTACCCGGGCCGCTGCGAGAATTCTTGCAGTGCCGCCCGAGCGCATTCGCTATTGGGTCAAGCGTCATTTCATCAATCCCTCGATGCTGCGCGGGCGCAACTTCCGTTTCGCGTTCAATGATCTCATCCTGATGCGGCTCGCCAAGGAGCTGCTGCCTACTCGCCGTCATCTCGAACCGATCCAGCGATGCTTTGAGCGCGTGCGCAACCTCATCGGGCCCTCGCGCCCGGTGCATTCACTGAAGCTGGAAAACCTCGACGGCCGCATCGTGATGCGCGATGGCGCGGGGTGTTTCGAAGTGGAATCGGGACAGCTGGTTTTCGATTTCGAGAAGCGCGTCAAGGGCAAGGTCGAGGAGCGTTTTGGCGCGGCGCGCGCTCGCGAACGCTTCGAAGAGGCGCGCAAGATGGCGGAAGAAGATCCGCTGAAGGCGCTCACCATCTATAGCGACCTGGTCAGCCGCGAGCCGGTCAACTTCGACGCGCATATGCGGCTGGCCGCGCTGCTCGAGCACGAAGGCGATTCGAAAGGCGCGATGCGCCACTTCCTCGGCGCGGCGTCGATTGTTCCCGCCAGCTGCGAAGTTCACTTCAAGCTCGGCCTGCTCTACCGCAAAACCGGTGAGCATGATGCGGCGATCCGGAGCTTCAATCGCGCGCTCGAATGCGATCCCACCATGGTTGAAGCGCACCGCAACCTGGCCGAGGTTTTCGATCAGGTCGGACGCAAGCGCGACTCCATCAAGCATCTGAGCGCGATCCATCGCCTGATCAAAGGCGACTGACCGGCCTCCAAATCAGCATTGACATTGGCTTTCCGCCCTCTCTAGCCTGCTAGCCGATGAAGCCAAAAAAGAGCTGGGCCGAGAAGCTGAATTCCTCCAAGCCGCATGAGGTCAAGCCCGCGCCGATCGATATCGCCGGAATGAAGGCTGGACAGATGATGTTGGTGCCAAGCGCGAGGATCGTCGACGATTTCATCCGCACGATTCCCAAGGGTGCCGGCATGGACGTTCAGACCTTGCGGAAGAAGCTCGCCCGAAAATACAAAGCTGAAGTGACCTGCCCCATCACCACCGGATTTCATCTGAAGACG
>JBGPMZ010000321.1:0-4290 GCA_041487255.1 Binataceae bacterium (SeqCode)
AGGGCCGAATCGAAATTCGAAATGATGCGGAGCGCAGTGGAGTCGAGGGAAACATAAAGAGGGCCCATGTAGCTCAGTCGGTAGAGCACTTCCTTGGTAAGGAAGAGGTCACGGGTTCGAATCCCGTCGTGGGCTCCACAACCGAGGCCCGAAGGGGGCGCGAAGCGCCGCGACGCAGTCGCCCACCTCACCCGGCGCGGTAGCGCCACCCTCTCCCTGAAGGGAGAGGGAAAATGAAAGGCGGACAACTTTGGTAGGCGGAGCGTAGTCGAGGGAGTACTAAAATGCGAGATTTAATCGGAATGGCGTGCGACGGATGCAAACGCCGCAACTACACCACCACCAAAAACAAGAAGAAGCAGACCGACAAGTTCGCGATCAAGAAGTTCTGCCCGTCCTGCCGCGCCCATACTCTGCATCGGGAATGCAAGGTCTGATCGCAGCAGAGTCCGGGTTTCGATTTAGAGCGCCGGAATGAGCCCTGAAGGGGGCGCGCAGCGCCGCGACGCAGTCGCCGCGAAGCCGATTCGGGCTGTCTGAGGGCCGAATCGAAATTCGAAATGAGGCGGAGCGCAGCGGAGTCGAGGGTAGATTAAAAAGTGGGCCAGTAGCTCTAATTGGCAGAGCATCGGACTCCAAATCCGAGGG
The DNA here is from genome assembly GCA_041487255.1 of Binataceae bacterium (SeqCode). Classification (GTDB taxonomy): domain Bacteria; phylum Desulfobacterota; class Binatia; order Binatales; family Binataceae; genus DATGKG01. Next base: position 649 of record JBGPMZ010000321.1, read on the forward strand.
TTGCAGGTTCGAATCCTGCCTGACCCGCCATCATTTTTCGAAAGATGCAAGATTGATGCTTGAATTAGGACGCAATAATGGATAGTTTGAAAAGTTACCTCGATCAGGCGGTGAGTTTTATCCGGGAGGCGTATGCCGAACTCGCCAAGGTCCATTACCCGTCGCCCAAGGAGACGATGCAGGCCACTATCGTGGTTGTCGCGTTGGCCTTTGTGATGGCGCTATGGCTCGGGCTGGTTGACGTCGGAGCGACCCGCGCAGTTCGTTTTCTGATCGGATAAAGAATGAGGCATCCGGTGTGAACCGGCGGCCATTTTGATGGAAGAAGCCAAGACACAGGAAGCATCGCCCGCGCCCGCGGACCTGAAAGCGAGCTGGAAGTGGTATGTCATCCATACCTATTCCGGCTACGAGGCCAAGGCCAAGGCCGCGCTCGAGGAGCGCGTGCGCTCGATGCATATGGAGCAGAAGATCGGCGCCGTGCTGGTGCCGGTTGAGCGCGTGCAGGAGCTCGGCAAGGGTGGGCAGCGCAAGATCTCCAGCCGCAAATTCTTCCCCGGCTATATCTTCGTGAATATGTTGCTGGACGACGAAACCTGGCACGTGATCAAGAACACGCCGAAGATCACCGGCTTCGTCGGCCATGCGACTAATCCTCCTGAAGTGCCGGAGCACGAAGTCAAAGAAATTACCCAGCAGATGGAAGAAGGGGCGCTGCGCCCGAAGCCCAAGGTTTTGTTCGAAGTGGGCGAGGCGATAAAAGTAGTCGACGGTCCCTTCCAGGATTTCAACGGCACGGTGGAAGAGGTCAAGCCGGAAAAAGGCAAGGTGCGGGTGCTGATTTCGATCTTTGGCCGCGCGACCCCGGTCGAACTCGACTTTGTACAGGTAGAGAAAGCGTAGCATCAAACCTGAGCGCCGCTCGCAGCGCGGTCCTTAAGTATAGGGCGGCGGATGCGACGGGCTCGCATCGACGTTCTGGATATCGGTTAAGTGGCAAAAAAAGTCGTCGGACAGATCAAGTTGCAAATCCCTGCGGGTGCGGCCAACCCGGCGCCTCCGGTGGGGCCGGCGCTCGGACAGCGCGGCGTCAACATCATGGAGTTCTGCAAGGCTTTCAACGCGCAGACGCAGAGCATGACGGGATTCACGGTGCCGGTGATCGTCACGGTCTTCAGCGACCGTTCGTTCACCTTCGTCACCAAGAGCCCGCCCGCATCCAACCTGTTGCTCAAAGCCGCGGGGGTCGAAAAAGGATCGCCGACGCCCAACAAGAACAAGGTCGGCAAGGTGACCAGGGCGCAGGTCGAAGAGATCGCCAAGACCAAGGTCAAGGATCTCACCGCGGCCAATCTGGAAGCGGCCGTGAAGACTGTTTCGGGAACCGCGCGGTCGATGGGCATCGACGTAGTCGAATAGGATTGGAGAACTTCAATGGCGGGCAAGAAATACACGGCGGCAGCCAAGACCATCGATCGCGAGAAACGCTATCTGCTCGAAGATGCGATCAAGATGGTCGCCGGAAACAAAGTCGCGAAGTTCGATGAGACCGTCGAGACCGCGATCCGCCTCAACGTCGATCCGCGCCAGGCTGACCAGAACGTTCGCGGCACCGTCGTCCTGCCCAACGGTACCGGCAAGACCGCCCGCGTGCTGGTGTTGACCAAGGGCGACAAGGAGCGCGAGGCGCGCGAGGCGGGAGCCGATTTCGTCGGGGGCGAGGACCTCATCAAGAAGATACAGGAAGAGAACTGGCTCGACTTCGATCGCGTGATCGCGACTCCCGACGTGATGGCGCTGGTTGGGCGCATCGGCAAGATCCTCGGACCTCGCGGCCTGATGCCGAATCCCAAGGTGGGCACCGTCACCTTCGACATCGCCAAGGCGGTCGGCGAGGTGAAAGCCGGCAAGGTCGACTTCCGCGTCGACAAGGCGGGCGTCGTCCATGCCCCGATCGGTAAGGTTAGCTTCGGTGAAGACAAACTCAACCAGAATGCGCATGCGCTGCTCGATGCGATCTGGAAAGCCAAGCCGTCGACTGCGAAGGGCAATTACATAAAGAGCATCGCGGTGTCCTCGACGATGGGCCCCGGAATTCGGGTCGACGTCGCGGCCGCCTCGAAGACCTATCAGACCGCCGCCTGAGGAATTGGAACGAGCGTTCAGATGAGAAAAGAACAGAAAACCGCGGTCGTCGAAAATCTTGCCGGCGCGTTCAAAAAGGCCACCATCGCGCTGGTGTCCGAATATCGCGGGATGTCGGTGGCCGAGACCACCGAAGTGCGGCGCAAGCTGCGCGCGGTGCGCGGTGAGCTCAAGGTGGCCAAGAACACCCTGATTCGCCGCGCCATCAAGGATACCGGTTACGCCTCGCTGGAGGACAAGCTGGGTGGACCGATCGGGCTCATCATCAGCGCCGAGGATCCGGTCGAGATCGCCAAGACCGTGGTCGGCTTCAAGGACCTCGGCGAGAAGTTCAAGCTGCGTGGCGGGGTGGTCGACGGCACGCCGGTAACGGCCGCCGAAATCCAGGCGCTCGCGACGCTGCCTCCGAAGGAAGTGATCCTCGCGCAGTTGCTGGGACTGCTGCAGGCTCCGGCGACCCAAATCGTTCGCCTGCTCAACGAGCCGGGCTCGCAGTTGGCGCGGTTGATCGACGCGATCGGCAAGAAGAATGGCGAAGCCGAGGCGGCCGCGGCGGCCGCGGCGCCGGCGGCGGAAGCACCTCCCGCGCAAGCGCCTCCCACAGATGCGCCTCCCACAGATGCGGCGCCGACGGCCTAGCACCGAAAATTGTTTGGTACGGATTTTGTCAGCGAGAGACACAAAGGCGGGAAAAGTTACTCATCGTAAGCAAGCGTCAGGGGCGCTCCCACATTCGCCCGGTACGCGAGGACAAGGAGACTAGCGACAATGGCAGAAGCACAGCTTAGCCGCGATCAGGTGAAGAGCTATCTGAAGAATCTGACCCTGATGGAAGCGGCGGCCCTGGTAAAAGAGCTCGAGGAAGAACTGGGCGTCTCGGCGGCGGCCCCGATGGCGATGGCGGCGGCTCCCGGCGCTGCGGCAGCGGCCCCGGTGGCAGAGCAAGATGAATTCACGGTGATGCTGACCGGGTCGGGCGACAAGAAAATCCAGGTGATCAAGGTCGTCCGCGAGTTGACCGGACTGGGTCTGAAGGAAGCGAAAGACCTGGTCGACGGCGCGCCCAAGGCGGTCAAGGAAGGCGTCAGCAAGGCCGAAGCCGAGGACATCAAGAAGAAGCTGACCGACGCGGGCGGCAGCGCGGAGTTGAAGTAGGCTGCGCGGCTTAGTCGCCACCAGGTTTACGGAGAGCCGCGGCGCAGATCCGATCTTCGAAGTCAATTCGGTATTCGGGTCGGTCGGGTGCGGTTTTCCGACAGAGTTGTTTCATCGCGGCGGACGCGCGCGAATCCTCAGCAAGGATATTCGCGCGTTCGCGGCTGCTATTTTCACTTCAGGCTCACCGCGCGCGGTGTGTACGCGCGCAAAGGCATCGCGCGCGACAGATGCGCGTAAAGGATAGATGATGGCTGCTCAGACGCAGGTCACCAGCAATCTTCGCCTTCGCCGTTCGTTCGGGAAAATCAAGAAGATCATCGAGATCCCGAACCTGATCGA